>CANGZG010000018.1 GCA_947458415.1 Comamonadaceae bacterium
ACGGTATTGACCGCGGCGGTTGTGGTCGGTTTGTTTTTGGTGACGGCTGGTTTTTTATTGCATTTCGTCGGATTCAAAATCGCTGTGGAATACAACCCCGACTTGGCCCGAAGCATCGGTGGCGTCACCACCGAGGCAGAGCAAAAGCGCATGGAGTCCATTTACCGGGATCACTTGAGCCAGTTGCGCGAGTCCATGCACAACACGGTCAACGAAATCCGCCAACTCGAGACCATGAAAAACCGGTTCATGGAAATGGCCACGCCAAACGTGGTGCGCGACAAGATCAACCGCCGCGATGACAACAAGGGTGGCCCGCTCGTGGCACCCAAGCCTTTTTCCAGTTTGTTTCGCCAGCCTTTGGGCATTGAGTTTGACCAAACCTTGCAGGATTTTGTGCAAACCCAGCATGCGGTGCTGGAACTTCGCACGAATTGGGAGCAGCAACTGGAGTGGTTGCACACCTTGCCCACCGGATTGCCGATTCGTGGCGACTTCAGGGTCAGCAGCGGCTTTGGCATTCGCAACGACCCTTTCACTGGCGGTTTGGCCATGCATGAGGGCTTGGACTTCACTGCCAGCACTGGCACCGCAGTGATCGCCACCGCCAAGGGAACCGTGACACGTTCGGGTTGGGACTTTGGCTATGGCAATGTGATCGAAGTTCAGCACGCCGAAGGTTTTTCCACCCGATATGCCCACTTGAGTAAACGCATAGCCCAAGTGGGTGATGTGATCGAGCGAGGTGGCGTGTTGGGCGAAGTTGGCAGCACAGGTCGTTCCACCGGCCCCCATTTGCACTATGAAGTCTTTATTCGTGACCGGGTGATCAACCCCGTGCAAGTGCTTCCGCTCAGTTCCAGTTGAGCCTCCACCGGAGATAACCATGTTTGAGAAATTGCGTGACAAACCCTTGGCCAGTTCGCAAGAGCGTTTTGAAACCTTGATTGGACGTACCACGCAAATTTATGGCCGATTGGTCTTGGTCGACAGTGTGCGCATCGATGGCAAAGTGGTGGGCAACATTGAAACCGCCAAAGAAAGCAAAGTCACCGTGGCGATTGGTGCCAGTGGTGAAGTCTCAGGTGATGTCACGGCCCACCGAGTCATGGTGGCCGGCAAGGTTGAAGGCAATATTTACGCCTCTGAACGGGTCGAGTTCCACAAAGACTCCGTGGTGCATGGCGATATTTCCTATGGCTCTATTGCGGTAGAGCACGGTGCGCGACTGCTGGGCTTGGTGATTCAAAACCCGGTTGGCGGCGCCAATGGCACGGCAGGCGCTGAAGCCAATTCAGCCATTCGCCAAGCCCAAGCCAGCAAATAACCGACTGGAGCTGTCATGCGGCAATCGTCTGAATGGCATGACCGCATGTACAACAACCGGGCCTTGGTTCCGGATTTTGCCGATCACCTGCGTTTTTGGACCGGGCAATCCCAAGCCGCGCGTGAGTCACTGGGCGGCTTGACCGACCTCAGTTACGGCGCTGGCCCCAACGAAACACTGGACATTTTTCCTGCCAGCACGCCCAACGCACCGGTGATGGTGTTTTTGCACGGTGGTTATTGGCGGGCCTTGGACAAATCTGACCATTCATTCATTGCACCTTCTTTCACGCGCGAAGGTGTGTGTGTGGTGGTGCCCAATTACGCCTTGTGTCCCGTGGTCACGATTCCCGACATCGTCATGCAAATGGTCAAGGCGCTGGCTTGGGTGTGGCGCTACATCCACCAATGGGGCGGTGACCCCAGCCGTATCCATGTCGTGGGGCATTCTGCGGGTGGGCATTTGGCAGCCATGCTGATGGCGTGTCAGTGGCAACGGTACGCAGCAGATTTGCCTGCCGATTTGGTGAAGTCGGGTTTGTCTGTCTCCGGCTTGTTCGAATTGGAATCGGTCATGCGCTCACCGATGTTGCAATCAGACTTGCGGCTTGACGATGCACAGGTGTTGCGCTGCAGCCCGGCTTGGATGCCCACGCCAAAGACGGGCCGTTTGTGGAGTGTGGTGGGGGCGCTCGAGAGCGAGGAATTCATTCGCCACCACCGGTTGATTCAACAGGCTTGGGGCGCTGATTATGTGCCTGTGTGTGAGGCCATGGCAGGCTTACACCATTTCAATGTCCTGTCCTCGTTGGCTGAACCGGGGACTGATTTGAACCAGATGGCTCTGACACTGTGTCGTTGATTGGGCGGGCATGGGTTTTTGCATGGGTCAAAGCCGTGCCCAGCAAAATCAACAGCCCGCACCACAGCATTTGCCAAGTCAAGGTTTCGTCCAACAACCACACCCCGATGACATTGGCCACCAACGGAATCAAATAAGTCACACTCAAGGTCCGCGCGCCCCCTGTTTTGGCAACCAATCGGAAGTACAGCCAATAAGCCAGTCCGGTGCACATGGCGCCTACCATCAGCAAACCCAACCAAGCCGAACTGTCCGGCCATTGCTTCGGCCAAAACCACACGCCCGGTAACGCCAGCACCACACAGGCGCCCAGCAAGCTGCCTGTGGCCGTGGTCAACGCAGGCACTGAAGGCAAATGCCGTTGCGAAAACGCGGTCCCCAAGCCATAGCAGGTCGTTGCCAACAAACAAGCCAACACAGCCCATCCATTGGCATGGGCAGACAGCGACAAACCGCCAGGCATGTCAGCGGCCAACAAGCCCACACCCACAAACCCCAAGGACAAACCCAAGGTTCGCCAAACGGTGGGGCGCTCGCCCAGCCAGACCCAAGCGATCAAAGCGCCAAACAACGGCGAAGTGGCGTTCAATAAAGAGGACATGCCGGTGGTGAGAGACAACACGGCATAGGCATAACAAGCAAACGGGATGGCTGAATTGACAATGCCCATGCCCATCACACCGCGCCAGTGTGTTTTCAACATGCCGACCTGACCCCGCCACACCAGCAGCGGCAACAACACCAATAACGCGATGCTGACCCGCAACCAAGCGGTTGACCATGGCCCAAATTGCTGCGAGGCCATGCGCATGAACACAAAGGACGAGCCCCAAATCGTGCCCAGTGCGACAAACTCTGGCAACCAGTGTTGCCAGCGCAAGCCGGCGCTCACAGCAACGTGCCTTCGATTTTCAGCAGAGAAATTTTGCGATCCAAACCGCCTGCATAGCCTGTCAATGCGCCGTTGCTCGCCATCACGCGGTGGCATGGCAGAAAAATACTCAACGGATTGCGACCCACCGCCATGCCGACGGCACGGGCGGATTGGGGTTTGCCAATGAACCGCGCGATGTCGGCATAGGACGTGAATTTGCCAAACGGGATCATGGCCAGCGCCTCCCACACTTGGTGTTGAAAACCCGTGCCGCCCAGAGGTGTCAATGGCAATTCAAACAGCTGGCGCTTGCCTGCAAAATAGTCTGACAGCTGCGCTTTGGCTTGCAGCAGCCAAGATTGACTCGGTCCCCAAGGCAAGTGATGCAGATCCGGAACATGTTTTTGGTGCGCGAACCATGCGCCGCAAAGCCCCTGTTGACTCGCCACCAATGTCATTTGACCCAATGGGGTTTGCACGGGCATTTGCCATTGGTCTGAAGAAAAATTCGGGGAGGGGTGGCTGTGATGCATGCATGCATTATTTATGAAAAATTTGACGGACTGAACCTGCATGAATCAGCAGGATGTCAGTCACACAACTCACAAAACCCGCCCCCTACAATGCCGGTATATGAACATTGAGCCATCTGTTTTCAAAGCGTACGACATACGCGGTGTGGTGCCGGATGCGTTGCACCCCGAGATGGCGGTGGCCTTGGGCCGCAGTTTTGGGACGCAAGCCTTGGCCCAAGGTCAACAGCGTGTGGCAGTGGGGCGCGACGGGCGATTAAGCGGGCCCGTGCTCGCGCAGGCGCTGATACAAGGTTTGGTTGAGGCGGGTATACAGGTGCTTGATGTGGGCATGGTGACCACGCCGCAGTTGTATTTCGCAGCCAGTACCTTGTGTGAAAGTGGCATTCAAATCACGGGCAGCCACAACCCCAAAGACTACAACGGTTTCAAAATGGTCATGGCGGGGCGAGCGATTCACGGCGATGAGATTCAATCGTTGCGACACATGATGCAAGCTCAAACATGGCAACTGCGCAGTGGCGGCAGCGTGCAAATGGTGTCTGTGTTGCAAGCTTACGAAGAGCGCATAGTGCAAGACATACAACTGGCCCGTCCCATGCGCATCGTGGTCGATTCAGGCAACGGCGTAGCAGGCGCCACCGCGCCGCAGATCTTGCGTGCCATTGGCTGCGACGTCATCGAATTGTTCAGCGAAGTCGATGGCCATTTTCCCAACCACCATCCTGACCCAAGCAAGCCGGAAAACTTGCGCGATTTGATCGCTGCAATGCAAAACACCGGTGCAGAGTTGGGACTGGCATTTGACGGCGACGGGGACCGTTTGGGCATCGTCACCCGGGACGGTCAAACCATTTATCCCGACCGGCAAATGATGTTGTTTGCGCGTGATGTGCTCTCCCGTCAGCCCGGAGGCACGATCGTCTTCGATGTGAAATGCTCGCAACGGCTCGCGCCTTTCATTCGTGAAGCTGGTGGTGTACCTTTGATGTTCAAGACCGGACACTCGCTGATCAAAGCCCAAATGAAAGCCATTGGTTCGCCATTGGGCGGTGAGATGAGCGGCCATGTCTTTTTCAAAGAGCGCTGGTTTGGGTTTGACGATGGCACGTACGCAGGTTGCCGGTTGTTGGAAATCCTCAGTCGCCATGCGGATGCCAATCAGGTGTTGCACAGTTTGCCCACCAGCGAATCCACGCCTGAGTTGAATGTGCCCTGCGCGGAGGGCGAACCTCACCGCGTCACGGCCGAATTGTTGGCGCATGTGTCAGCCCACGGATTGCCATCGCGTCAACATGAACCGGTGTTGTGTGACATCGATGGTGTGCGCATCGATTGGAACGATGGCTTCGGTTTGGTGCGGGCATCTAACACCACGCCGGTATTGGTCTTGCGCTTTGAGGGCCAAACCCCTTCCGCTTTGCATCGGATTGAAACCGACATGATGGCGTTGCTGCGTCACATCAAACCTGACGCCAACCTGCAAGAGGCGGCGCATTGAGGGTATTGGTGGTCAAGTTGTCTTCTCTGGGGGACGTGGTGCACAGCTTGCCCGCTGCGATGGACATGCGATCGGCGCTGCCTGGCATCCACATCGATTGGGTGGTTGAAGAAGGGTTTGCACCGCTGTTGCGTATCTGCCCAGCCGTTGACCGTGTCATTCCCTGTCGATTGCGTGCTTGGCGCAAACAATGGTGGTCTGCCGACACGCGCATGCAATGGCGTGCATTCATCGATGATTTGCAAGCACAACCCTACGATGCCATCATCGATTTGCAAGGCTTGACCAAATCGGCATTCATCGCGAAATTGGCAAAACTCACCTCCCATGGTCGACGCTTTGCCATGGCCAACCGCACGCAAGGTTCAGCTTATGAATCGCCGACGCGGTGGGTGTCTGATGTGGCCATACCTTGTGCTTGGCGCAGCCACGCCGTACAGCGAGCACGCCATGTGTGTGCGCAGGCTTTGGGGTATGGCGAGCCCATTGAGTCGCACCAAACTTTGTTTGCCTCGCCTGACACACAGGTGTTACCCAACACCGTGGCGCTGGTGCATGGCACCTCGCGGCCAGACAAATCTTGGCCGCTGTCCGATTGGATCAAATTGGCGCAGTATTTGGTGGAACGCGGGCACGCATTGGGAATTCCGCAATCGAATGACGAAGAAGCGCAGACCGCTGCCCGCATCGCCGCTGCCGTGCCCCAAGCGACAGTCTGGCCTCGTGGCAATGTGTTGTCGTTGACCGGATCGCTGGCCGCATGCGCGGGGGTGATCGGCGTGGACAGTGGGCCCAGCCACATCGCCGTGGCGTTGGGCTTACCGCATGTGCAGATATACAACTTCGACACCGCGTGGCGCACCGGTCCATTGGACTGTGGCTGGCAGCAAAGTGTGTATGCCAAGCCTTCTCCCACACCCGAGTTGGTTTTGCATGCCTGGCTCAACGGGTTGCAAGCCCACGCCTTCGCCAAAGAAAGCCAGACATGAGCTTGTTTGTGTATGGCTGGTTGATGCGGTTGTTGTCCCCGTTCTTGTTGCTGAAGTTGTATTTGCGTGCCCGCAAAGAACCGATGTATGGCTTGTCCGTGGCAGAGCGGTTTGGCTATTACGACATGAGCCAAAGTAGCGGCGCGGTATGGTTTCATGCGGTGTCGCTGGGCGAAACCCGCGCCATTCAAGCCTTGGTGATGGCCATGCGCCAAGCGCACCCTGGCATGAAATTTGTGTTCACCCATGGCACGGCGACCGGCAGAGAACAAGGCCTGAGTTTGTTGGAAGACGGCGATGTGCAAGTGTGGCAGCCTTGGGACACGCCGGCATCGGTCGCCAGATTTTTTCGCCAGTTTCAACCTCGCATCGGTTTTTTGGTGGACACCGAGGTATGGCCTGTGATGGTCGATCAGGCGCAACAGCACGGGGTGCCGATGGTGTTGCTGAATGCGCGACTCAGTCCCAAGTCGTTGCGCCGGTCCATGCAGTGGTCTGCGCTGGCGAGACCGGCTTTCAATGCATTGCATGCGGTGTGGGCACAGTCCGACCAAGACGCCAAACGCTTTCAGGCACTGGGCGTGACTGTGCAATCGGTGATGGGCAACCTCAAATTTGACGCCGTGCCCGACCCGCAGCAACGACAGCAAGGCTTGGTGTGGCGTCAAGCCATGAGCAGACCGGTGGTGTTGCTGGCCATTTCGCGCGAGGGTGAAGAGAGTGCCTTGCTCGATGTGCTGGCGCAACAACCAGCCTATTTAAAAGACGTGCAATGGTGGTTGGTGCCCAGGCACCCGCAGCGCTTCGCGCAAGTGGCCGCACTGGTGCACGCCAAAGGCCTGTCCATGCAACAACGCAGCGAGTGGGATGCTCTGCCAGCGCTACCCCACTTACAGCCGCAGACCCAAGTGGTGTTGGGCGACAGCATGGGCGAGATGCCGTTTTATTTCGGTGCGGCCAGTGTGTGTTTGTTGGGCGGGAGTTTTGAGCCCTTGGGCGGTCAAAATTTGATCGAAGCTTGCGCTTGTGCCTGTCCGGTGGTGATGGGCCCGCACACATTCAATTTTGCGCAGGCCGCGCAACTGGCGCTGCAAGATGGGGCCGCGGTTCGCGTCAAGGACATGGCTGAGGCGGTCAAGACCGCTTACCAACTGGCCATGGACCGCACAGCATGTGAGCAGAAATCAGCCTTGGCCACCCAATTTGCATCACGTCACCAAGGTGCGGTGCAACGTTGTTTGGCCTTGATGCAACCGCTGATGTGAGTGTGTCAGGGCACCAGCAGGCTGTTGATGTTTTGCAAGTCTTCCAGTTGCAGCACGCCGCTGAGTTGACGCAATTTCAAATGGCCCATCAGCACGTCATAGCGTGCTTTGGCCAGTTTGGCTTTGGTATCAAACAATTTGCTTTGCGCGTCCAATACGTTGATGTTGATTCGCACACCGACGCTGTAGCCGAGTTTGTTGGCGTCTAAAGCCACTTGGCTGGAATCTTCAGCGGCTTGCAGCGCTTTGACTTGGCTCACGCCAGACACCACCCCGTAAAACGCGCTGCGGGTGTTTTGAGCCACAGTGCGCATGATCGCATCCACATCAGACTCGGCTTTTTGGCTCAGCGCCATGGTTTCTCGCACGCGGTTGGTCATCGCATTGCCGTTGAACAAGGGAAGACTCATCACCACCGCGCCAGTGGCCACACCGTAGCGCGAATCGATGCTCGAGCTGATCGTGCCGTTGGTGTTGTTGGTCAGGTTGTAACTGAGTTGCAAATCGACAGTGGGCTTCAACGCGGATTGGGCTTTGTCAATCTCAAGCCTTGCCACATCGGTGCTGATGCGTGACTGTTTGACATTGGGATTGTTTTGTTCGCTGAGCGTCACCCATTCTTCGACACGCTCAGGCACGGGGCCTTTGGGTACCGCGGTCAAGGACACCGATTTCGGTTCGATGTTGGCTTTGCCGACCAACTGGTCAAGCGCCATTTTTTTCACCCGCAAATCGTTTTGCGCTGCGATCTCTTGGGCCATGGCCAGGTCGTAACTGGCTTGTGCTTCGCGGGTGTCAGTGATGGTGGCCGTGCCGACTTCAAAGTTGCGTTTGGCAAACGCCAATTGCTCGGACACCGCTTTCATTTGTGATTGGATAAAAGTCAGGCTGTCTTGGCTGGCCAGCACATCGAAATAGGCCTGACTCAAACGCACCATCAGGTCTTGCTCGGCAGCTTGCAACTGGGCATCAGCGACTTGCAATTGAAGATTGGCTTGAGAGACTTCGGCTTTGTCACCGGGCCGGAACAGCGATTGCGTGGCGCTGAGTGTGCCCGTTTGAGTGCTGTAGTTGTGGGCGCGCGGCGTGGCTGAGCTGACTGGGGTGGGTGACAAAGAGCCGCCATTGTTGACATTGGCGCTGGCGCTCAATGCAGCGCTGGGCCCGAGTTTGGCTTGGGCTTGGTCCACCTTCAGCCGGGTCGCCTGCGCTTGGATTTGCACTGACTTGAAATTGGCGTCATAGCCTTTGGCAATGTCATAGAGCTCGACCAGGCTTTGGCCGCGGGCAGCGCCTGAAAAGGCCAATGACATGGCCGCTATCAAGGGCAGTGTGCGAAACAAGTTCATGGTCATCCTTTTGTGAAACAACAGTTAGTCAGAAATGAAAAGCGGGGGTCTGCGCGAAACCGTGCAGACGCGGGATCACCACATCCCACAAAACCCGGCTGTGGCCCGTGCCATCCGTTTGGCGCTGGACCAAGGTGGTTTGCATCATCGGTTCGTCACCCACCACAGCGAGCAGGCGGCCAGCGGGTTTGAGCAGTGCGAGCAATTCGGCGGGGACACAGGCAACCGATCCGCCCAATACCACGGCATCAAAAGATGCGGCGGGCAATTGCTGGGGCATGCCTTGGTTGATCAGCAGCCGCACGTTGTGGATGTCGGCGCGCTGCAAATGTTGCTGGGCTTGAGCAAGCAGGTCAGCATGGCATTCCAAGCTGGTGACATGGGCGCAAGACAGCGCCAACAGCGCCGTCAAGTAGCCTGTTCCCGTGCCAATCTCCAGCACGTGTTCATGCGCTTGCAAACCCAAGTCTTGCAAAAGTCGCGCATCGACCCGAGGGGGCAGCATGTGTTCGCCGTGGCCGATCGGAATCTCGGTGTCGCTGTATGCCAGCGCATGGTAGGCCGTGGGAACAAACCATTGGCGTTCTAATTGGGAGAGGCGCGCAAGTACCTGCGTGTCCAACACCTGCCAAGTGCGAATTTGCTGTTCAACCATGTTGAATCGGGCGATTTGCGTGTTCATTTCAGCAAGAGAAGTCATGAAAAAGCCATTCTAGCCAGCAGGGTGGACGGTAGGACGTGACTTGCCATGCCAAAGTTTTTTCAACCACTGGCTGAAATCGTCGATATAGCAGTAGACCACAGGCACCACCACCAGCGTCAGGATGGAGGAGGTGATGACCCCGCCAATCACCGCTTGGCCCAAGGGCGCGCGCTGCTCTGACCCCTCGCTGACAGAAAACGCCAGAGGAATCATGCCAAACACCATGGCCAAGGTGGTCATCAAAATCGGGCGCAATCGCACCTGCGCGGCCAGCAACAAGGCATCTGTTCGGTTGAGCGGGGCGTCATGTGTGCCGTCGCCTCGGTCCAAGCCTTCGCGGGCGCGGATGGCAAAGTCCAGTAACAAAATGGCATTTTTGGTGACCAGTCCCATCAGCATGATCACGCCAATCACCGAGAACATGGACAGCGTGGACCGAAACACCATCAAGGCGCCGACGACGCCGATCAAGGTCAGCGGTAACGCCGTCATCAAGGCCAGGGGTTGCAAGAAACTTTTGAACTGGCTGGCCAAAATCATGTAGATGAAGATCACGCCCATGGCCAGTGCCACCACTGCATATTGAAACGACTCCTTCATGTTTTTGGTCGAACCGCCAAATTGATAACGGTAACCATCCGGCATGGGGATGCTGGCCATCACCGTTTGAATGTCTTTGGAGACTTCACCGGCTGCGCGGCCATGGGTGTTACCGCTGAAAGCAACCTCACGCGAGAGCTCGCGCCGGTTCACCTGATTGGGGCCGACACTTTCAGTGACCTGCGCGACTTGGTTGAGTCGCACAATCCGGCCGCTGCCATCATTGGCTGGGCCGATGCTGAAAGGCAAGCGTTCTAAATCGTTGGGATGGGTGCGCAGCGTGGGATCAAGTCGCACTTGAACATCGTAAGTCTGGTCGTTATCGGCCCGCCAAACGCCCACGCTTTGACCTGCAACCAAGGTGCGCAGTTGGTTGGAAATGCTGCCCACACCCAGGCCGAAATCGGCGGCAGCTTCGCGCTTGACCGTGATGTCTATGGTGGGTTTGTTCGGCTTGACGCTGGACTCGACATCCACCAGACCCTTGATGTCTTGCAAGCGCTTCATCACAGTGGCCGCCAAGCGTTCGAGCTCTGCTTGGTCCGGGCCGAGCAGGTAAAACTCGATTTGCTTGCTGCCGCCCACTGAGTCGAGCAAACCCACATGGGTGACGGTCAGTCCGCTCATGTTTCTCAATCGTTCGCGAACGATGGGTGTGAAATCGTTGATGTTGAGTTTGCGCGATTGCCGATCGACCAGACGGTAATAAATGTTGGCGTAAATTTTCCCATTGGCGTTGCCCGTGTTGATGGTGCTGAGCGTGTAGCGCACTTCGGGAAAGCTGCGCAACATGCTTTCGACTTCGCGCGCTTTGGCCTCGGTGACTTGCAAGGACGAACCAACCGGCACATAAAACGTCACGCTGGCTTCAGAGTAGTCAGCCTTGGGGACAAACTCTGTGCCCAGAAAACGCACCATGAAGATGCTGGTGATGAAAATGCCGATCGCCATCAGTACGGTGATCAATCGGTGACGCAGTGCCACGCGCAACAACCGCTGGTAGACACGGCCCAAGCCTTCAGTGGCGTCTTCAAACCATTGCGTGACACGCCCCAAGGTCATGTCATACCAACTGCGCTGTGGGTGTGGGCCTTTTCGGTGAATGCTCGGGTCATGCCAGACGCTGGAGAGCATGGGGTCGAGCGTGAAACTGACGAACATCGATATCAGCACCGCAGCCACGATGGTCAGTCCGAACTCGTGAAAAAACTTTCCAATGATGCCTTGCATGAAGCCGATCGGCAAAAACACCGCCACGATGGAGAACGTGGTGGCCAGCACCGCCAAACCGATTTCCTTGGTGCCTTCCATCGAGGCATTGAACGCGCTTTTGCCCATTTGCACATGCCGAACAATGTTTTCGCGCACCACGATCGCGTCGTCAATCAGCAAGCCGATGCACAGCGACAGCGCCATCAAGGTGATCATGTTGATGGTGAAGCCCAGCATGGCCATGAACAAAAATGTGCCGATGATGGCGATTGGCAAGGTCAAGCCAGTGATGATGGTCGAGCGCCAGGAGTTGAGAAACAAAAACACGATCAACACCGTCAGCAACGAGCCTTCGATCAACGTCTTGCGCACGTTGTTCACGCCCACGCGAATTTGCCGCGAGCCGTCGTAAATGTTTTGCAATTTGACGCCTGGTGGCAATTGAGTCTGCATGTCTTGCACGGTGCGCGCCAGACCATCGACCACATCGATGGTGTTTTCATCTTGCGACTTTTGCACCGACAACAACAGTGTGCGTTCGCCGTTGTAGAGCGCGAGGTTTTCCAACTCTTGAGCGCCGTCATTCACCCGTGCCACTTGCGACAAACGAACGATGCTGCCACCTTTGCGTGCCACGATGATCTGGCCGAAATCCTCTGGCCGTTGCATCCTTCCCTGCACTTGCACCACGCGGTCTTGTTGCAATGAACGGATGGAGCCGACGGGCAAGTCTTGGTTTTCGTTGCTGACCGCGTCAACCACTTGTTGCGCGGTGATGCCCAGCGACTCCATGGCTTGCGGATTCAGGTAAAGGTTGATTTCGCGTTTGGTGCCGCCCACCAAGGACACCGAACCCACGCCGCGCACATTCTCCAAGCGCTTTTTCAAAATTTGGTCAGCCCAGTTGGTCAGCTCAACCTGGCTGGGTGGTTTGACGCCTGCGGGCAAGGACGACGGATCGGGGATGACAGCCAAGGACCAAATCGGACGACTGGCCGGGTCAAACCTGAGAATGCGTGACTCTTTGACCTCGGGGCGCAAAAACGGGTGGACATTCGAGACTTTTTCGCGCACATCGTCGGCTGCTTTGCGCCCATTGACCGTGAGTTCAAACTCCACAATCACCACTGACATGCCCTCGTAACTGCGTGAGGTCAGGGCGCTGATACCTGCGGTGGAATTGACCGCTTCTTCAATTTTTTTGCTGACTTCGCTCTCCACAATCTCTGGCGAAGCACCCGGGTATTCGGTGGTGACCACCACCACTGGCAAATCGATGTTGGGGAATTGATCGATCTTGAGCCGCTGAAAAGAAAACAACCCCAACACCACCAAAGCCAACATGACCATGGTGGCAAACACCGGGTTGCGCAGACTGACTTGGGTGAACCACATGGTTTAGGGCTTGGTCACGGGCGATGCATTGCCAGCTGTCATGCGCAGGTTCAAACCCTCGCGCATGGCGCCCACTTGAGAAGACAAGACTGGTGTGCCTGCCTCAACGCCTTTGATTTCGACCCAAATGGTGTCGTCCTGACCCACGCGGCCGCGTCGACCCAATGACACTGTGGGGTGGCTCAAACGTGTTCCGTTGAGTACTTGCACATAGGGTTCGGGTTTGTCGGTTCTGACAAATTCCAAGGGCACGGCCAGCACCTGTTGGCGTCCCAGTTCGAGTTGGCCTTGGCCGTATAAGCCTTGGCGCAAACCTTGGGTGTTTTGCAATCTCAGGTAGACCAACACACTGCGGCTGCCGGATTGCACATTCGGGTTGATGCGCTGCACTTGCGCGGTCACTGGCTGGTCGCGGCCCTCGAGCGTCAGCGTGGCGGCTTGGCCCACACGAACATCCATCGAGTCACCGGGACTGAGCGTGGCTTCAAGTTCCAAGCTGCTCAGGTCAACGATGTCTAACAACTTTTGGTCCACCCCGACCCGCTCGCCTGGTTGGGCCAAGCGTGCAGAAATTTGTCCGCTGATGGGGGCCAGTAAAACGGTGTCATCCAATATTTTGCGCGCCACATCTGCGCCTGCGAGTGCCGCGTTGTAAGTGGCTTTCGCACCCAGCAACGTGGCCTCGGAGGCTTCGAGCGCGGTCTTGGAGATAAAGCCTTGTTCCACCAGCGCTTTGTTGTTGTCATACTGTCGTTGCGCAATGTCGATTTGGGCTTTTGCGGCATCGGCTTGTTGCTCGGCTTGACGCAACTTGCGCTGGTATTCGGCAGGATCGATTTTGGCGAGCACCTGCGAGGCTTTGACGCTGTCGCCTTCGCGTCCGAACAAACTCAGTAATTCGCCAGCGGCGCGTGCTTTGACGGTGACCGTGTTCAATGCTTTGAGGTTGCCAGACACAGGCAAACTGAACACCATGGTCTGCATGCCCAATGGGTAAACATGCATCGATGGCACGTCGACCACTTGTTCACTGGTGCCGGGCATTGCCAGGGGGGTAGAAGGTGTGGTTGGCGCAGACACAACGGCTTTGCGCATTTGCCAATAAGCAGCACTTGCCAGCACCACCACCAGCAACAACGCCCAGCCAATTTTGGATCGCAAGGTCATGTCAAGTAGCTCCGAAGTGCGATGAAATGAAGGGTCAGTTTGTCAGCCAACCGTGCATCAACGCCTGCACATGCGACTGCAAAAATGTTTCAGGGTTGAACTGGGTTTGGTCCATGCATGCAGACAAGGAATGCTTCCACATGCTGAGGAAGAAGATCACTGACACCAAACTGTAAACCGCGGTGTCGGTGTCAAATGGTTTGAATTCACCGCTGTCAATGCCGCGTTGCAGAATTTTCTTGAACAAGGTTTGACCGGGTTGCATGACCTCGGTTTCGTAAAACTTCACCACGTCGGGAAAATTGCTGGCTTCGCTGGTGACAAGTTTGGTGATGCCGCTGGCCGTGGTGTTGCCAATCTTGTGCCACCAAGACTGCATCGCGTAACTCACCATCTCCATGGTGCTGCCCTTGAACTCGTCAAACTCTTGGTTCCACACCGGGAAATGGTCGGACAAATTGGTTTGGATCACCGCTTTGAACAGGTCTTCTTTGGAGGGAAAGTACAAAAAAAGAGTGCCCTTGGAGACGCCTGCGCGAAGCGCCACTTCTTCAACCCGAGTGGCCGCAAATCCTTTTTCCACAAACAAGCTCAATGCCGCGTCCAGCAACTCTTGCGGGCGGGCTTCTTTGCGACGCTCGCGCTTGTGCGTGGCTTGTTCGGTGGAGGGGGAAATCGAAGTGGTAGGCATGTTAATGACTGACTGGTTAGTAATGTAACCCGCGGCTTGAGCGAAGTCAATCGCCAACCCTTGGCCCTTCAGGTCAATAACAGGCCCAACCACTCTTTCAAAATCAGCTGTGTCGTGCCCAGTGCGCCAGTAGAAGGCAGGTAGTCGAACAAGGGGTTTTGGGGTGGCTGTACATACCCCATGGGCGCAGGAATCACTTGGAATCCGACGTTTTCAAATTGCTTGACACTGCGGGCCATGTGCCAATCGTTGGTCACTAACAAGATGCGGGTCTTGCCGAGTGGCGCCAACACCTCATGGGCTCGCAGGGCGTTTTCGCGGGTGTCTCTGGATGTTTGGTCCAGCCATTCGATGCGCATGCCCGTGTCACGCAACAGGGATGCCGCGGCGACCTCGGCCTCACTGCTGGCTTGCGCCGTGGAAGACGCCCAACCTTTGCCACCGGCAAACAACAGGGGCAGCCCGGTTTGTCGTTTGAGGTGAGCGGCGTACTGCAACCGGGCCTGGGCAGATGGGCCCATGACGGGCGTGCCATATTCGGGGGCATAGAGGTTGACCCCGCCGCCGAGCACCACAATGGCTTGGGCCCGCGGCAGATCAGCTTCAGTCAACGCAGGGTAACTGGGCAACAGCCATCGGTTAAGGCCATAAGCGGTGGCGTGGCAAGACAACACCCAGAACAACACCAAAGACGAGCCGACCAATGTCCAAGCCAACCGGCGGTGATGGCGGGCCAAGACGCAAGCCAAACCCAGTAACAACAACAGTCCGCCGGGGGGCAAAAACAAGGTGGTCAGCAGCGGCTTGAGAATCCCTAATGCATCCATGGCGACAAGTGTCCCACAGCGCAAAGCCTTGACCGCCCGTGGTGAATGGTGTGGCGGGGTTCGACAGGCGGCAAAGGGTGGCTAAGATGCTTGCATGACATCATCCATCATCACATTGGGCGGCGGTTGCTTCTGGTGCACAGAAGCGGTGTTTCAACGCGTGTTGGGTGTGACCCGTGTGGAATCCGGGTACTGCAATGGCCTTTCCAGCGCTCGTCCCAGCTATGAGCAAGTGTGCAGGGGCGACACCGGTTTTAACGAAGTCGTGCGCGTGGAATACGACAGAAAAGTCATCGGTTTGCGTCAACTGCTGGAGGTGTTTTTTGCCATCCACGACCCCACCAGCCTGAACCGCCAAGGCAACGACACGGGCACCCAATACCGCAGCGGTATTTATTACTCAGACAAAGACGATCAAGTGGTGGCCACCCAGTTCATTGCCGAAGCCACCAGCTTGGGGCATTTCGACAAACACATCGTCACAGAAGTGCTGCCACTGGCGCATTACTGGCCCGCCGAGAATTACCACCAAAATTATTTTGTCAATCACCCCGAGCAAGGTTACTGCACCTTTGTGGTCGCCCCCAAAGTGCGAAAACTGGGGCAGCATTTTCAACAGTGGCTAAAGACCTGAAACCGCTTCAGGGCGCGAGTCTTTCGATCAACCAAGCGCTGTTCACCCAACGGTATTGCAAGCGGTCGTGCAACCTGGCTGAACCGCCTTGCCAAAACTCCCATCGGTCTGGCACCAACCGGTAACCGCCCCAGTGCGGTGGACGCGGCGGTTGCTGGGCAAACTGTGCTGCACAGGTTTGCGATGCGTGGGTCAGCCATTCGCGCGATTCAATCACTTGGCTTTGCGGACTGGCCCATGCACCTATGCGTGACGCCAGTGGACGCGAGTGGAAATAATGGTCGCTGTCGGCGTCGCTGATTTTTTCGACCAGGCCCTCGATGCGCACCACGCGTTCGAGTTCAACCCAATGAAATTGCAAGGCGGCGAAGGGGTTGCCGGCCAACTCAAGGCCTTTGCGGCTGTCGTAATTGGTGAACCACACCAAACCTTTGTCGTCGAAGCCTTTGATCAATACCACCCGGGTGCTGGGTCGCAAGTCGGAGGACACCGTCGCCAAGGTCATGGCGTTTGCCTCTGGGACTTCCGCGCCCAGTGCTTGGTTCAGCCACAGCGTGAATTGTTCCAGAGGGTCAGCGGCAGCATTCGATTCCAGCAGTTCGGCCTGCTGGTAGTTTTTGCGCATATCCGCAAGTGACGGTGTGTTCATATAGCCTGAGGGTTGAAAAACAGGCCTTGATCTTATTCCTTGACTGCCCCGGTCATGCCTGAGACGTAGTGATCGACAAAAAAGGAATACAGCACGGCGACCGGCAACGAACCAAACAAAGCGCCGGCCATGAGCGAGCCCCAGTGGTACACATCGCCTTCAACCAGTTCGGTCACCACGCCCACCGGAACGGTTTTGACTTCTGAGGAGGAAATGAAGGTGAGCGCGTAGATGAATTCATTCCATGACAGAGTGAACGCAAAGATACCAGCTGAAATCAGGCCGGGCACCGACAGCGGAAGAATGATCTTCCACAAAATTTCAAACCGTGTCGCACCGTCAATCAAGGCGCATTCTTCCAACTCAAACGGAATGGAACGGAAATAGCCCATCAGCAACCATGTGCAAAACGGGATCAGAAAAGTGGGGTAGGTCAGGATCAACGCCCAGCGGGTATCGAACAAGCCCAGCTTGAACACAATGGTTGATAAAGGTATGAACAAGATGGAAGGGGGCACCAAATAAGCCAAAAATATCCCTAAGCCGACTTGGCGCGATCCCTTGAAGCGCAAGCGTTCGATGGCATAAGCAGCCAGTACCGCGCACACCAATGACACCACGGTGGCAATCACAGAAATGAACACGGTGTTCCACAGCCATTCGGGGTAAGCGGTTTTGAACAGCAATTTGTGGAAATGTTCCAAGGTGGGTTGGATCACCCAAAACGGGTTGCCGTCGCGCGAGAGCAATTCGTTGTTGGGCTTGACCGAGGTGATGACCATCCAATAGAACGGAAACAGCAGCACAAACACAAAAATGGCCAAGGGGATGTAGACCGTCACCCAGCGGCTGCGAACCGTGTCCAGGTAGGACATGCCTTGGCTGTCGTCATCTGCGGTTGTGCTCATTTGTCGCTCCCACCTTGTTGCCAGGCGCGCCGTTGCAACCCGAAGTAACTGAACAAAATCGCAGCCAATAAAAACGGCACCATGGCAATCGCGATCGCGGCCCCTTCACCCAATGCGCCGCCAGAGATGGCCCGTTGGAATGACAAGGTGGCCATCAAATGCGTGGCGTTCAATGGACCACCTCGCGTGATGACGTAAATCAGTTGAAAGTCGGTGAAAGTGAACAGCACCGAGAAGGTCATCACCACCGCGATCATGGGGGTGAGCAACGGCAAGGTGATGTGCTTGAACCGTTGCCATGCGGATGCACCATCGATGGCTGCCGCTTCGTACAACGTGGGCGAAATGGTTTGCAAACCGGCCAGCAATGTGATGGCGACAAACGGTACACCACGCCAGACATTGGCGGCCAACACAGACAGTCGGGCATTCCAAGGGTCGCCCAAGAAATCGATGTAATGGTCTATCCATCCCAACTTGATCAACACCCAACTGATGATGGAGAACTGCGCGTCATACAACCACCAAAACGCCAATGCAGACAAAGCGGTCGGCACGATGTAAGGCAACAAAATCACCGAGCGAAAAAATGTTTTGAAGGGCAAGCGTTCATTCAGCAAAACCGCCAACCAAAGCCCCAGAAAAAATTTCAGCACGCTGGCAATGAAGGTGTAGAAAAGGGTGTTGAACAAGGCCAATCGGGTGACCGAGTCTTCCCATAAAAATTCGTAGTTTTCTAACCCAATGAATTCACCACCCCTGCCGATTTTGGTGTCGGTGAACCCCAGCCAGACGCCAAGACCCAAGGGGTAGGTGAGAAACAGCACGAGCAGCAGTGTGGCTGGCGCCATGAACAACAGGCCCAAGCCATTGCGGCTGTTTTGAAGTTTTTGCAGCATCAGGATTTGTAGTAACGCTCGGCGCGTTTTTGGGCGCGCTGGGCCGCTTCAGCGGGGGATTTAGAACCGGACGCGGCTTCGGCCACCATGTTGCTGACGATGAAATCGGCCATGGCGCCTGCGGAGGCATAACCGAGTTGACCGGCAAAACCCGAGGGGCGCATGTTCTTGGCGGAGTCACGGTAAGGCGTGTGTTTGGGGTCAACCGTCCAAATCGGGTTTTTGCCATACGCCGCCAACGGGTGCGACACATAACCGCCGCCACCTTGTAACCAAGCGTCGTATTGCTCGGCCTCCATCATGAAGCGCAAAAATTCTTTGGCTGCATTCGGGTACTTGGTGTATTTGAAGACCATTTGATTGAAGAACAAATGGTATTCGGTCGGTACACCCACGGGCCCGATGGGGAAGGGCGCATGTTGGATATCCGAAGCAATGGCTTTGACCGCAGGGTTGTCCGAATTTTTCGCTGCGTAATAAATGGACATGCCGTTGTTGGTCACACTGATTTGGTTGTCTAAGAACGCTTTGTTGTTGTTCGGGTCCAGCCAAGACAAGGTGCCGGGAATGAAGGTTTTGTAAAGCTCTCTGCCGTATTCCAGCGCCTTGACGGTTTGCGGGCTGTTGATCACCACCTTGTTGTTTTTGTCGACGATGGAGCCACCGAATGCCCACATCAACCAATGCGTCCAGCCGCTGTCACCAGTGGCATTGCCCAGTGCCATGCCGCCCGGTGTGCCTTTGGCATGCAGTGCTTGGAACAGCTTGAGAAAACTGTCGGTGTCTTTGGGGAACGTGTTGAACCCGGCGGCTTTGACATGGCTTTGCCGGTAGACCATGATGGCGCCGCTGGCGCCCAAGGGCACGCCAATCCATTTTTTGCCATCGGGTCGCATGTAGGTTTCGCAAGCCGGATACCAACCGCCGTACTTTTTACCCAGGTAGGTGCACAAATCGGTGACGTCGAGCAGTTTGTCGGGGTACAAATTGGCATCGTCGTTGGTTGACAAAATGATGTCAGGTCCGGCGCCGGTGTTGGCCGCGACCGCTGCTTTCGGTCGGACATCTTCCCAGCCTTCGGTGTCGACGCGAACTTCGACACCTGTTTTTTCGGTGAACTTTTTCACATTCGCCATGTAGGCGTCGAGCTCGCCTTGAACGAAACGGCTCCAGCGCAGCACCCGCAATTTGGCGCCAGGCTCGGGCACGTTGTTCCACTGGGCTTGGGCGGAAGTGGTCCACAGCATCGGAGCCACCGCCACCGCGCCAGTGGCCAAGCCAGTCGATTGGATAAATTGTCTACGTGTCGTGTCGTTCATCACAGGGCTCCAGACTCAGGACCAATCAGGCCACCAGCGCTTTGCCGCTGCTGGCATCAAACAAATGGGCGCGGCGGGCATCGGGCTTTAAGCGGATGGTGCTGCCGGGGGAAAACGCGTGGCGTTCTCTGAACACCGAGGTGACTTCAACGCCTGCGATTTTGGTGAAGACTTGCGTGTCAGCGCCAGTGGGTTCGACCACCACCACTTCGGTGGCCAATCCCTCGTCTGCGGCTGCAATGTCCAAATGCTCTGGGCGAATGCCGTAGACCACCGACTGCCCCTCTGTCGCGCGGGCGTGCAAAGGCATGGGCAACTGTTTGCCATCGGCCAACGTCACTTGGTTGCCATGCACCACACCAGGCAAAAAATTCATGGCGGGTGAACCGATGAACCCAGCCACAAACTGGTTGGCGGGGTGGTCATACAACTCGAGCGGGCTGCCGGTTTGTTCCACCACGCCATCGCGCATGACCACGATTTTGTCGGCCATGGTCATGGCTTCGATTTGGTCGTGTGTGACATAAATGGACGTGGTTTTCAAACGTTGGTGCAGTTCTTTGATTTCGGTGCGCATGGACACGCGCAACTTGGCGTCCAAGTTGGACAGCGGTTCATCGAACAAAAAGACTTGCGGGTCGCGCACGATGGCGCGTCCCATGGCAACCCGTTGGCGCTGGCCGCCCGAGAGTTGTCTGGGGTAACGGTCGAGCAAGGCATGCAAGCCCAAAATGCCAGCGGCAATGTCGACACGCTCGGCGATTTTGTCAGGGGCTTGTTTGGCCAGCAGCAAGGAAAACGCCATGTTGTCACGCACGGTCATGTGTGGGTAGAGCGCGTAGTTTTGAAACACCATGGCGATGTCGCGTTCTTTGGGCGGCATCTGGTTCACCCGCTTGTCACCGATGTGAATATCGCCAGCAGAAATTTCTTCGAGTCCGGCAATCATGCGCAGCAAGGTGGACTTACCGCAACCCGAAGGGCCGACAAGCACACAAAACTCACCATCGGCAATGTCGATGCTGACACCCTTGATGATCTGGGTACGGCCAAAGTATTTTTCTACTTGACCGATGGTCACACTTGCCATGTCGTGCTCCGATTTGCGTTCAACGCCCAAGCGCTTTCATTTCACAAGCATAAGCCCAATGTGTTATCTGCGGCATCAGGTGTTACCCGTTAAGCTTGCAGGTTTTGAGCAGGCCAGCAGTTGGCTATGCTTCCAACTTCAACCTCACAGGAAACAGCCATGAAGTTATTGATCACCGGGGGCGCAGGTTTTTTGGGCGCGCGACTCGCTCGCCAGTTATTGGCCAAGGGCCAACTCGCCGGCAGCACCCTCACGCAAATCGTGTTGGCAGACCAATTTCCGGCACCGGCAGACTTGGCGGCTGACCCGCGCGTTGAAGTGATGACTGGGCCATTGCTAGAACAATGTGCTGGCTTTGCCCAGCGCAAATTTGACGGTGTGTTCCATTTGGCATCCGCAGTCTCCGGCGAGTGCGAGGCTGACTTTGATTTGGGCATGCGTTCCAACTTGGACAGCACCCGCGCTTTGTTGGATGCGCTTCGTGCCGCGGGTAACAAACCCCGCGTGTTGTTCAGCAGCTCGGTGGCGGTTTA
>CANGZG010000019.1 GCA_947458415.1 Comamonadaceae bacterium
AAAATTTTAGCTAATTAATACTATTTAATGAACTGGTAATTTCCCGAATGTAGGTCTTTCAAAGACTTGATGTGTTTTATCGTTCATGGGTCATCACTCATGAATGCTTAACCGAACGACCCAAAACATCCTCAGAAATACTGACATGTTGAACTAAGGGACAATCCCCCTATGTCAGAACGCGTCATCCCCGTCATCGACCAGCGCAACCTCCGCGCCACCATCCCCAACCAACCGGTTCCCGCCACCGGCCTGCTCGGCGACCGGCTTGGTCGTCCATTGCGCGACTTGCGCATCAGCGTCACCGACCGTTGCAACTTCCGCTGCAACTACTGCATGCCCAAGGAAGTGTTTGACAGCAATTACAAATACCTGCCGCACTCCTCGCTTTTGAGCTTTGAGGAAATCACCCGCACCGCGTCCCTTTTTGTGGCGCACGGTGTGCAAAAAATTCGGCTGACTGGCGGCGAGCCTTTGCTTCGCAAAAACCTCGAGTTGTTGATTGAACAACTCTCCGCGCTGCGCACGCCTGAAGGCAAACCACTGGACTTGACGCTCACCACGAATGGCTCGCTGCTCAGGCGCAAAGCACAGGCGCTGAAAGACGCAGGACTGCAACGCGTGACGGTCAGCCTCGACGGTTTGGACGACGTCATCTTCCGCGCCATGAACGATGTGGACTTCCCCGTGGCCGATGTGCTGGACGGCATCGAGGCTGCCAAAGAGGCCGGTCTGGGACGCGACGCCAAAGGTGGATTCAGCGGTTTGAAAATCAACATGGTGGTCAAGAAAAGTACCAACCTGAGCGAAATCATTCCCATGGCGCGGCATTTCCGTGGCACGGGCATCACATTGCGTTTCATCGAATACATGGATGTGGGTGAAACCAACGGCTGGCAAATGGACGAGGTGTTGCCCTCCGCCGATTTGATTCGCATGTTGCAAACCGAATTCCCGCTGGTTCCCTTGGAAGCCTCGGCACCCGGTGAAACCGCGCAACGCTGGGGCTATGCCAATGCGGCTGGCGAGTTTGATCCGGCGCTGGGTGAGGTGGGCGTCATCAGCAGCGTCACCCAAGCGTTTTGCGGCGACTGCAACCGGGCTCGCTTATCGACCGAAGGCCAACTTTATTTGTGTTTGTTTGCAGCCCAAGGCCATGACCTGCGTCGCCTGTTGCGCGAGGGCGCGAGCGATGCCGACATTGCTTCAGCCATTGGCTTGATCTGGCAACAACGCGAAGACCGTTACTCAGCGTTGCGTGGCTTGCAACCGGCATCGACAGTGACCTCTGGAAAAAAACGCGTAGAAATGAGCTACATCGGCGGTTGAAACGCTTTGCCCATGTCGCCCCACTTTCCACCCACGAAACATGACATCACTGGCTGGGTGTTGGCCGGTGGACAAGGCTCACGCATGGGGGGGGTCGACAAAGGTTTGTTGACGTTCCAAGGTCAGACCTTGGCAGCACGCGCCATTGAACGCTTGCAACCTCAGGTGGCAAGCGTCATGGTCAACGCCAACCGACACCTCGATCAATATGCCTCGTTGGGCGTGCAGGTCGTGCCAGACACTACTGAAAATCACCAAGGCCCTTTGGCGGGTTTTTTGACAGGCTTGCAACACTGCCCCACCGATTGGCTGGTGACCGTGCCTTGCGACACCCCTTTCTTTCCTTTGGACTTGGTGAGCCAACTGGCGGTATCCCTGGTTGAAACCAACGCGTTGGTGGCCATGGCCCAAGCGCAGGAGACGGACACGAATGGGCAACGCATTTGGCGATGGCAGCCCGTGTTTTGTTTGATGCATCGGCAACTGGCCAGCAGCCTGCACAAGCATTTGCAGTCAGGCGGATCGAAAATCCGCGAATGGGCCACACAACAGCCCATGGTGGCTTGCAGGTTTGAGGATGGCTTGGCAACAGCGCCCGCTTTTGCCAATGCCAACACCGC
Organism: Comamonadaceae bacterium; assembly: GCA_947458415.1. Classification (GTDB taxonomy): domain Bacteria; phylum Pseudomonadota; class Gammaproteobacteria; order Burkholderiales; family Burkholderiaceae_C; genus Limnohabitans. The sequence goes on from CANGZG010000019.1 coordinate 1,950, forward strand.
CGACGAACTGCGACGATTGCAGTTGCTGGCCTGACGATTGGCTCAACCGTGTGAAGGCGCGGTGTCTTCGACCACGGTCATGTTCGGGCCTGGTGTAGCCTTGCGCGCAAACAACGAATACATGGTTGGCACCACAAAAATGGTCAGCAACGTGCCCAACGTCATGCCGCCCACTATCACCCACCCGATTTGACGCCGACTTTCAGAACCCGCGCCCGTGGCGAGCGCCAAGGGAATCGCACCCAACACCATTGCCCCCGTCGTCATCAGGATCGGGCGCAAACGCAGTGTCGCGGCACGGTGCACCGCGTCCAAAGCCGTCAGTCCACTGGCACGCAATTGGTTGGCAAATTCGACAATCAAAATGCCGTGCTTGGTGATCAAGCCGACCAAGGTGATCAGCCCAATTTGGCTGTAAACGTTCAAGGTGCTCTCGGTGTATTTGAGCGCCAGCAAAGCGCCCAACATCGACAGGGGGACTGACAGCAAAATCACAAAGGGGTCGACAAAACTTTCAAACTGTGCGGCCAGCACCAAGAAAATAAACACCAAGGCCAACACAAACACGCTGGTGAGCGAGCCTGTGGATTGCGCAAATTCGCGAGAACTGCCCTTGAGGTCGGTGGAGTAACCGGCCTTGAGCACGCGCGCGCAGACCTCGTTCATGAATGCCAAAGCCTCTCCCAATGAGTAGTTGGGCGCCAAGTTGGCGGTGAATGACACGCTACGGCGTTGCGCGAAATGGTTGAGCTCGCGTGGCACGACCACTTCTTTCAAATGCACCAGCGCTGACAAAGGCACCATCGCATCATTCTTGCCACGGACAAAAATCTTTTCAATGCCATCGGGGCTGGAACGCCCCGCCGCATCGGCCTGAACGACCACGTCGTATTGCTCGCCATTGCGCTTGAACTGGGTCACGGTGCGCCCACCCATGGCAGTCTCAACAGCGCGCGCAATCGTTTCAACAGGCACACCCAAATCGGCTGCGCGGTCTCGGTCCACTTCCAAACTCAATTCAGGTTTATTCAAGCGCAAATCGACATCAGCGCTGACGATGCCGGGGTTCTTGGCGATTTCGTCTTGAAGCAGTTTGGTGACTTTGGCCAAGTTTTCATAACTGTCACCGGTCAACACCACGAAATTGAAAGGCTGTTCGCGAAATGCTTGCCCCAGCGAAGGTGGCGTGATGGGGAATGCCATCACGCCCGGCAAACTGGCCACGGCAGGCATCATTTCGCGCGCCAAATCCAAGGTGGATTTAGGCCGTTCGGCCCAAGGTTTGGCACCTAAAAACACTGCACCTTGCGCCACGGTCGGATTGCCCACCACCGCAAAAAATTTATCGAACTCGTTGTACTTGCGGCCTATCTTCTCCAACATGTTCACGTACTTGGAGGTGTAGTCAAGGGTTGCGCCATCGGGTCCGTTGATGATGATCAAAATCACGCCACGGTCTTCCATCGGCGAGAGTTCGGTTTTCGCCGTCTTGAACAACTGGTATGAACCCCAGGCGGCCAACACCATCACTGCCACCACCAACCAACGCCGAGAAATCTGGATGGGCCCCATGCGAAACGCAGTCAATGTCCAGTACAACACACTGCCGTAAGCACGTGTCATGCCTTCTAAAAAACGTCCAACCACGCGGTCAAACAAACCCGGCTTGGGGTTGTGCTTGAGCAGCAAAGAACACATCATCGGTGACAAAGACAAGGCGACCACGCCAGACACCAGCACCGCACCAGCCAAGGCCAACGCAAACTCGGCAAACAAACGCCCGGTGCGCCCGGGTGTGAACGCCAGCGGGGCAAATACCGCCACCAATGTCAAGGTCATCGCCACCACTGCAAAACCGATTTCACGCACCCCTTTGATGGCGGCGGCAAATGGCTGCATGCCTTCTTCGATGTAGCGGTAAATGTTTTCCAGCACCACGATCGCGTCATCGACCACCAAACCAATGGCCAAGACCAAGGCCAGCAAAGTCAATGAATTGATGGAAAAACCAAACAAGGCCATCAAGGCAAAACTGCCTGTGAGTGAGACTGGAATGGTGATGAGCGGGATGATGGAGGCGCGCAGCGTGCGCAAAAAGAAAAAGATCACCAATGACACCAAAGCGGCGGCTTCAAGAATGGTTGTGTAAACCGCTTTAATAGATTCTTCGATGAACACCGAGGAATCGTTGGCCACTTCAATGTCCACACCTTTGGGCATGTTGTCACGAATGCGCGGCAACATGGCAGTGATGGCTTTGCTCAGGTCCAGGGGATTGGCGGTTGAGTTACGCAACACACCAAGTGCCACCGCTTCACTGCCGTTGTAGCGAACCGAGAATCGCTCGGCCAAAGGTCCTTGCTCAATCCGCGCCACATCACCCAATCGCACCGGCATGCCATTGATATTGCGAATCACAATGTCTTGGAATTCCTCTGGTTTGCGCAAATCAGTGGCCGTGGTGACATTGAATTCACGGGCTTGGCTTTCCACCCGACCGGCAGGCACTTCGACGTTAGAACGGCGCAAGGCCTCTTCGACATCTTGCGTGGTCAATCGGTAAGACGCCAAGCGATCCATGTCCAACCAAATGCGCATGGCGTATTTGCGCTCGCCAAAAATACGCACATCGGCAACGCCGGGCGCGGTCTGCATCATGGGCTTGGCGATGCGGTTGGCCAGATCGGTCAACTCCAAGGTATTGAGGGTCTCGGAACTCAAAGACAACCAAATGACGGGGAACGCATCGGCTTCCACCTTGGCAATCACCGGTTCGTCAATGCCCACCGGCAGGCGCTGGCGCACCCGCGACACTTTGTCGCGCACATCCGAAGCGGCTGCATCCGGGTCACGTGAGAGCAAAAATTTGACGGTGATTTGGCTTTGCTCTTGTCGACTGATGGAGGTGATCACATCCAAGCCTTCAACGCCTGCCAGAGAGTCTTCCAAGGTTTTGGTGACTTGGCTTTCCACCACGGCGCTGGACGCACCCACATAACGGGTTTCAACCGTCACCGTGGGGTTGTCAATCTTGGGGTATTCGCGCACCACCAAGCGGTTGAATGACACCACCCCGACGAGCAAAATGAGCAGCGACAAAACCGTCGCGAAGACAGGACGCCGTATAGAGAGTTCAGCCAGTTGCATGTCAGTTCCTGGTTTCCACCACACGCAATCCGGTGCCGTCTTTTTGCAAACGGTGCTGACCGGCAACCACCACGCTGTCACCCGGGTTCAAACCAGACAGGATTTCCACGCGGCCCGGACGACGCGACCCTAACTTGACTTCGGCGCGCTTAGACACGAGTCGTGTCTCGGGTGGCAAAGGCCCGTGATCGGGCACTTCCTCAGCTGGCACGGCCTTGATGACAAATTGCTTGCCGCCCATCGGCACGATGGCTTCCTCGGGCACAGACAATGCCGCTTGCTTTAACGCAAACAATGCATTCACGCGAGCGAACATGCCGGGTCGCAATGGACCGGGTGAGCTGCTTTTGTCTGCATAAACCGCCGTGGCGGGCGGGCACACAGCTTCTGCCGAGTTTGTCGCGGCAGCGGCTGGTTTGGCCACCGAAGCGGCGGGTTCAGCCGTTTTGGCTTTGGCACCGCCACCGGCGTTGCTGAGCAATGCCCTGACGCTGATGGAGCGGCCATTGGCGTCGATCAACGGGTCGATGGCTTCAATGCGCGCTTGAAAATTGCGTCCGGAAATCGCGTCGACTTGCACTTCAACCGTTTGACGCAAACTGACTTTGTCTTGGTAACGTTCTGGCAAACGGAAATCGACATACAAGGCACTCAAGTCTTCCAAATTGACCAAGTCCGCGCCGTCTTTGACAAAGTCTCCGATGTTCACGGTGCGTATGCCCACTGTGCCTGAGTAAGGCGCCAAGATGCGCATGCGTTGCCAACGCGCACAGGTGAGAGACAACTGCGCTTGCGCCACTTGCAAGCTGGCTTGGCTTTCATCCAGCGCGCGTTGGGCAATGAAGTTTTGTGCCACCAATTCTTGGTTACGGCGGTGGTTGGCTTGAGCAATCGAGACCTGTGCTTGCGATTGCTGAATTTCAGCGCGCTGCAAGGTGTCGTCCAATTGCACCAGCATTTGTCCCGCCCTCACCTGACTGCCATCGCTGAAACCCAAAGCCACCACACGGCCTGCCACCTCTGGCCTGACCATGGTGTTTTGTCGTGATTTGAGTGTGCCAATGGTTTGGGCATCATCTCGCAAATTTGAACTCTCCACCACAGCCAATTCAACACCCATGGCACGCGGTGGTCCAGGCGGCGCGCCGGGGGGGCCGCCAGCACCCGGGGCGGCCGGGGCTTTGGCGCCTGCAGCGGCTGGGGCACCCGTGACAGGGGCAGCAGGTGCGCCTGTGGCGGTTGCTGCCACCGGGGGTTTGCGCATGTACCACCAACCTGCGCCAGCCGCAACGGCCAATGCAATCAAGGCAACGAGTGTGTTTTTGTGGAGGGTGGGCATATGAAAAGGTTGCTAATGACTGATGGTTCATTATCAACCTGTTTGTATGCGCAGCACCCCCTCGTTTGCGAGCGCATCTGCACGCTCATTGCCCGGCTCACCAGAATGGCCTTTGACCCAATGCCAGGCGATCGAATGTTCGCTTTGCAATAAAAGTTCATCCAAGATTCGCCAGAGGTCTTCGTTCTTGACCGGTTTCTTGTCGGCGGTGCGCCAACCGCGTGCCTTCCAACCAGTCATCCACGAGGTGATGCCTTGTCGCACGTATTCGCTGTCCAAATAAAAATCCACTTGGCATGGCCGGTTGAGGGCTCGCAAGGCTTCGATCACGGCTTGCAATTCCATGCGGTTGTTGGTGGTTTGGGCGGCACCCCCACACAGGTCTTTTTCTCGGTCGCCATAACGCATATACACGCCCCAGCCACCCGGGCCGGGGTTGCCCTTGCACGCACCATCGGTGTAGATGACCACGCGGCTCATGCAACCTCGTCCTGTTGAGCACGCATGTTGTGAGGCGCAGGGGATTTGCCCGAGTTCACTGATGGCACCGCACTGGCCGAATTGGCTTTGCCGCGTTTCCACACGGGCTGCAACAAGCGCATGCCTCGCACCCGCTTGACTGCCGCCAAAAAATACACCGCGCCCAAAATCGGCCACCAACGGTCGCCTGCCTTGTCCATCCAAGCGAAGCGGTTGATCCATCGGGGTGATTCCACCGAAGGCAAATAACAACCAAAGCGACCGCCGTCAACTTCAAAACTCAACAAACGCAACCAGTCGCGCAGCCGCCAGTAGCCGATGAAATCAACTTCTTTGGGCAAAAAATAATTGTCTATTCCCAAACGAGCGTACCACTGGGAACGCTTGTGTCGCTGGCCCCACAAACTCAATGGATTGAAGCCGCTGATGATGACCCGGCCTTCCGGTACCAGTACACGCTCGACCTCGCGCAACGTGGCATGCGGATCCAAGCTCAATTCCAAGGTGTGCGGCAAGACAACCAAATCGAGGCTTTGGTCGGAAAAAGGCAACGCCACTGAATCCGCGTAAAGACCGGTTACCTTTCCCTGCGAATCGAGCGTGCGCAGTTGGTCTTGCGCCACCCAACAATGCCGAATCCGGCTGTTGCGCAAACAAGGCAGTTCAGGCAAACCCAATTGCAAGCCGTGGTAACCAAACACATCTGACACGACTCGGTCAAATTGCGCCGATTCCCATGCAAGCATGTACTGTCCCGCTGGGGTTTGCAGCCACGAAGCCAGGTCGGGTTGACTTCTTATAATTTGGGGATTCATGAATCGGTGAATGTTGGCAGGTTTTCGCAAACGTTGCGCCCTTGCAGACCATTCTATTCATCCCACAGTTGTCTGCGTCTCCCACAGATTGACTGCCTTTTACTTTCTCTGGTCAAACGACATGCCATTGTTTTCTGCTCGGTTTTTACTGTTGGCTGCCTTTGGGTTTATCAGCCTGTTGCCGGGGGCATTTGCCCAAACCGGCGGCGAAAGACCACTGGCCATCCAAGACCTGGAACCGATTTCCACAGACCTGGTTTCGCCCAACACCACCGCGCCACCTGACAGTTCCGCTGACCTGTGGGAACGCATACGCCGTGGGTTTGCCATGCCAGACTTGCAAGTCGATTTGGTGCAAGACCGAGAACAGTGGTATGCCCAGCGGCCAGACTATATCCATCGCATGACCCAGCGTTCCAGCAAATACCTGTATCACATCGTGGAGGAAATTGAACGCCGTGGCATGCCCACCGAACTGGCTTTGCTGCCTTTCATTGAAAGCGCATTCAACCCCCAAGCCGTGTCGTCTGCTCGCGCCAGTGGCATGTGGCAATTCATGCCTCGCACCGGCAAAGACTTTGACCTGAAACAAAACGCCTTTCGCGACGACCGCCGTGATGTGCTGGCGTCTACCCGCGCAGCACTGGACTATCTACAACGACTCCATGGCATGTTCGGCGATTGGCATCTGGCACTCGCCGCCTACAACTGGGGTGAGGGCAATGTCAGCCGATCGTTGTCGCGCAACCAACGTCAAGGCATTCCCTTGGCTTACACCGACATGCGAATGCCTGCTGAAACCCGCATGTATGTGCCCAAATTGCAAGCCATGAAAAATGTGGTGGCCAATCCGCAGGCATTGGGTGTGGATTTGCCCAGCATTCCCAACCACCCCTATTTTCAAACGGTGCCTCTGCCGCGTGACATGGATGTCGCATTGATTGCAAAACTGGCCGAAGTGACGCCTGAAGATTTCAAAGCGCTGAACCCATCGGCACACCGGCCTGTCATGCTGGCTGGCGGAACGCCTCAAATCCTGCTGCCATGGGACAACGCTGAAATTTTTCAACGCAACATGCAAGCCTATGAAGGACGCTTGTCAAGTTGGACAGTCTGGGTGGCCAACAAAAACATGAAGGTTGCCGATGTTGCCAAACGCTACAACATGGGTGAGGATGAATTTCGCCAAATCAACAAAATTCCACCTCGCATGATGATCAAAGCAGGGTCTGCCCTGTTGGTTCCCCGCACTTCGCACCAGCAAAACGATGTGTCCGCCAAATTGGCTGACAACGGCCAACTCAATTTGGCGCCTGAAGTGACCATGAGAAAACACATTGTCAAGGCGCGTAAAAACGACAGCTTGTTGCTGGTGGCCAAGCGCTACAAAGTCAGCGTTGAGCAGCTGGCGCAGTGGAATGGTTTGGCTGTCAACAGTGCGTTGCGCCCCGGTCAAAAACTCAGCGTGATGCTGCCGGCCAAGGCCAGGAAAAGCAAAGCCAGTGCCTCTTCCTCGCGAAAAAAAACCAAACCTTGAACAGGCTCACATCTTGAAACGCTTTTTGGCCTGCATCACAAATTCATTGGTATAGGGCGCTTCCTGTGAGCCGCGCTGCACAGAGCCAGCAGGTTCCCACAATTTGTGAACACGCAAAGCGTTGGCATACACCTCGGGCGCCAAATTGCCGTCTGCAGAAAAACTGTCGCGCAAATTTTCAACCGCATTCAAATACAGGGCTCGATCGGGCAAAAATGGGCTGTCGGTCATGGTGTGAAGCAAATCCGAGGGTCCGGCCGTGCGCAACCACTTCAGGGAGCGTGCCACACTGTTGACCAAGGCTTGGCAGATTTTGGGGTCCTTGGTGACCAAGGACGCTGGCACACACAAACTGTTGCCGGGCAGCAAGCCTGCGAAAACACGCGAGGTCTCTCTGACAGAGCGCAAGTTTCGAACAATGGTGATCTCCCCCCGTTTGTCCAACAAAGTCATCAAAGGATCGGTGACACACAACGCATCGACCAGCCCATTTTTGAAAGCCTGAATGGCGTTGAGGCTGCTGCCCAAGGGGATGAAAGTGACGCGCTGCTGGTTCACACCGGCCTGTGACAACATGAAATCCACGCAGCGTTGCGCAAATGAATCCAGTTCCAGCACACCGATGCGGTGACCCTCAAAGTCTTTGAGGCTTTTAAAGCCTGGCAATGTCTTTTTCGACACGCCCAAAGCCAACTGTGGGGTTTTGCCCGTTTGCATGACAGACCGCCAAGCCTCGTCGCGGCGACTGCTGGGCAAAATGTGTGTGAACGGTACCGACCAGGCCACCATGCCTGCGCTGGCGTTGGTGGCAAACACATTCACGGGTTGTTCCACAATGTCTACCAACAAACCTTCGGCTTTGAAGTAGCCCAATTGCTGTGCCAACAACACGGGCAAATGCACCAAGCTTGAGACATCGTCCATGGCCAAAATCAGTCGGGCTTTGTCGGTTTGAGCGTTCACGCTTGAGGCGCTACAGATGGTGCCCAATGCGCCTGCCAACATGAGGCCCATCCACTGACGCCGACAGCAGGGCCCGTGCTCAGGCCAATGTTTCAGGGGTACATCCATTTGCAAAGCATAAATGGCACAAGCATTTTGTGCATCGGTAGCTTCCCCCTAAGTGAAATCCCCAAAGGGTCAATTCAGGTGCTGCGACGATCTGCCAGTGCGTGGGCGATGGTTCCCAAGTCAACGAACTCGAGTTCACTGCCCACTGGCACGCCTCGGGCCAAGCGTGTCACGGTCAAGCCTTTGCGCTTGAATATTTCACTCAATGCATGGGCGGTGGCTTCGCCCTCAGCCGTGAAATTGGTGGCGAGGATGATTTCCTGAACGACCCCATCGTCAGCGCGGTCAATCAATTTTTGCAGCCCTATGTCTTTGGGGCCCATGCCTTCAATGGGATTGAGTTTGCCCATCAACACAAAATACAGGCCTTGGTAAGCCAAAGTTCGCTCAAGCGCAGACTGGTCTGACGGCGTTTCCACCACACACAACCGAGTCACATCCCGTTGCGTGTCCATGCAAGTTCCGCACACATCGAATTCAGTCAAGGTGTGGCAACGTTGGCAATGTTTGACAGCGGCCACGGCATTGAGCAATGCCTGAGACAACCATTGCGCGCCCTCGCGGTCATGTTGCAACAAATGAAACGCCATGCGCGACGCTGAACGCTCGCCGACACCGGGCAGCCTTTTGAGGGCTTGCACCAACGCTTGCAATGCGCTGTGATCGCGCATCAAAACGGCAGTTTCAATCCGCCAGGCAAGCCTGGCATGCCACCGGTGAGTTTGCCCATCTTGGCTTCCGAGGTTTCCTCGGCTTTGCGAGCGGCATCGTTGAACGCCGCAGCGATCAAATCTTCCAACATGTCTTTGTCGTCGGTCATCAAACTGGGGTCGATCGAGACACGTTTGACTTCATGTTTGCAGGTCATCAGGATTTTGACAAGACCCGACCCGGCCTCGCCGGTGACTTCAATGAAAGCCAGTTCTTCTTGGGCTTTTTTCAAGTTTTCCTGCATGGCCTGGGCCTGTTTCATGAGACCGGCGAGTTGACCTTTGTTGAACATGTCTGTCTTTCAATGAGTGAGTGTTTTGATGGAACCGGGAACGATTTTCGCGTCAAATTCTGAGATCAGTTGCTGCACCACCGGGTCGTTCAGAATTTCTTCCTCCACGTCAGACAAGCGCTGCTGCTGACGCTGCGCCCAGCGCACCGCGGGAGAATCAGAGACCGTACCGCTTTGAGTCACCAAGCTCACAGTGTGCCCCGCTTCGTGCAACGCTTGTTGCAAGCGCTCAATGTTCGCAGCAGACACCAACGATTCACGCTCGACTTGCAGGACCCAACGGTTGGCTTCTTGATGCATCAACTGAGACTGCATGGCCAGTTCTCGCGTCATGGCTTGGATTTTTTGGGCATTCACCAATTGCTCAACGATTTCAAACCACACTTGTCCCAAAGCGCTGTCGATCAAAGGCATGGCAGGTAACGGTGATGGCGCCGCGGCTGGAGAAACGACAGGCGGGCTGGGTTTTTCAGGGGATTTCAGTGTTTTTTTTTCAGCCGATTGGGAGGCTGGCTTGAATGCAAACAAACGCAACAGCACCATGGTCAAGGCAGCAAATTCATCGCTGGCCAAGCCCAATTCGGCGCGACCGTGCAAGCACATGCTGTAGAGCAATTGGGTTTCGTCAGCAGGCATGCGGCTCGCCAATTCAGCGATGCGAAGCGCATCCGGGTCTGGGTCACCAGACGCATCACTGGCACCGGGCACACTTTGTTGAACCGCCATGCGTTGCAACACCATGCACATTTCTTCCAGCAATGAGCTGGCTGACAAACCCAATTGGCGCATCTCATCGCAGGTATTGACCACGGTCAATCCATCGGATTGGGCCAAGGCTTCAATCAGCGTGAACACATGGCTGCGATCCACACTGCCCAGCATGTCTCGAACAGTCGACTCGATCAACTGGCCATTGCCAAACGCAATCGCTTGATCGGTCAGGGACAACGCGTCACGCATGGAGCCTCTGGCGGCACGGGCAATCAACCGCAAGGACTGCACATCGGCTTGGATCTGCTCTGCTGGCAAGACGTGTTGCAAATGCTCAACGATGGTTTGGGCGGCCATGGGGCGCAAGTTGAATTGCAAGCAACGCGACAACACCGTGACGGGCACCTTCTGCGGGTCAGTGGTGGCCAATACAAATTTCAAATACGCTGGCGGCTCTTCCAATGTTTTCAACATGGCATTGAAGGCATGACCAGTCAACATGTGCACCTCGTCGATCATGAACACTTTGAACCGCCCTTGCACCGGCTTGTAAACCGCTTGCTCTAGCAACTGCTGAATTTCATCCACACTCCTGTTGGAGGCGGCATCCAACTCGGTGTAGTCCACAAAATGGCCTGCATCGATGTCGGTACAGGCGGCGCACACGCCGCAGGGCTGCTCGGTGATGCCGGTTTCGCAATTGAGCGACTTGGCCAAAATACGGGACACGGTGGTCTTGCCAACGCCCCGGGTGCCGGTGAACAAGTAGGCATGGTGAAGTCGCTGGCTGCGCAGCGCGTTGGTCAATGCTTGCACCACATGCGATTGCCCGACCAGTTGGTCAAAGGTTTTAGGGCGGTATTTGCGGGCGAGCACCAGATAAGACATGGCCGCGATTCTACGGGGCGTACAATTTCGGCTGACGGGCCTTCCCGCATGGTGAAGCGGCCAACCGGGTCAGGTGGGGAACCAAGCAGCCCTAACTGTGGAGCCAGTGCCGGGGTCAAGGCTCGTCAACTTATTTTTGCGTTTGCTTCACTGTTTATGGTTCTTTGGCTGGGCAAGGCCCGCCTTTTCAGTCTGATTTCCACTTGGAAATACAAAAGATAAACATTCAACGCATGCCAAAGAATTCCCTCATAGAATTAACGGGATTAGATTCAACAGGTTGTAAAAATGAAAAAAAATGCAGTGATACGCGCCCTGCTAACCCCATTAATGTGCTCTTTGTTTTTGGCTGGCTGTCAATCCTTCAAGAACAGTAGCGGGTTGGCTGATTCCAAAAACTCCAATATCAATAAACAAGAAGCTGATAACAACCGATCGCAAGCGTTACTCAAGTCAGGTGTTGAGTATTTGCAAAAAGGTGACATTCCTAAAGCGCAATCTGTATTCAATACAGGTCTGAAATTTGATCTGAATAACCCAGCATTGCATTTTTTCAATGCCTATGCCTATCAACTGAAATTTGAAAAAGGCGATGCCGACAGTTTCGTCACCGCAGAGGCTGGCTTCAAAACAGCCATCAGCTTGGATCCGACACTTGATTTGGCATACACGCAACTGGGTAAGTTGTATTTGTCGTCCGGCAATTTCGAGGAGGCCAAAAAAGCCTATGCGCTGGCCGTTGACTCCAAACAAAAATCACCCCAAGAAGGTTTGTTTGGCTTGGCCCAAGCAGCCATGCTCAGCGGTGACGCGCAAACTGCGGTTTACGCCACCAGCAAGCTGGACGAATTGAAGTGGCAAGACCCCAGACTGTTCAGACTCAAAGCCTTGTTGGCCGCGATGGCCAAACAGCCCAAGCAAGCGGCAGACATGTTAGATCGATACGCAGAGTTGGAAAAAAACACGAAAGAAACCCGGTATTTGCGCACCCGCGTAGACCAACTGCTGGCGGTCAAGACCAACGATTATTTGAGTGACAAAACCAAGCACTCCCTCCATGGCTTGCAATTGGCAGAAGCAAAAGTGGAGGAACCTGCAGAAAAAACCGCTGAGGCCGCCCCTGAGAAAAAAACCGCTGCTGCCCCCTCAGAGGAACGCAAAAACTGGTTTCGGTGCGATCCACGTCCTGCACCCGTGTCAGAAAAAGATGTCAGCCCCTTGTTGAACAACGGCCAATTGTCAGTTTCTGAAGAAAACGCCTACGCGCCTACATTGCCTGCGCCCTGCCCTGGCGAAAGACCGCCCAGCGCGATGATTGAGGTCACCATGATTCGCACTGAGGAAACGGTCCAAAAAAGTTATGGCGTCAACTTGATGGATGGATTGAACTTAGGCCGAAGCTTCACCCAAGCGGCAGATGGCTCTATCGTCAAAACCTCTCAGCTGTACAACACCATGGCCAGCGCAACGACGGCAGCACCCGTTGGGGCCGCCGTGTCCGTTTCTCAAGGTTTTCTCAATTACTCGATGAACATCGCCAACTCGCTTTATACAAAAAATGAAGTGATTGCCAGACCCACACTGGCAGCGGTTGACCGTTTGCCTTCCGTGTTTTTCAGCGGCGGAAATTTATCCATCAAGGTGGCCAGTTCGGTCGCCGGCACCGCCAGCACCGTGGTGGACAAATCGATCGGCGTGGTCTTGTCCATCACCCCGACATTTCTCGACGATGACCATGTTCTGTTGAATATCCGTGCATCCCGCTCTTTCATTGAGGACAACCCGGACACCGCCAACGTTGCCCTGCACTTAACCCGCAACTCCATCAACGCCTCTGTCATGGTGAAGTTCGGTCAGACCTTTATCCTCAATGGCCTGATCGAACGCGAAAAAGACCAATCACAAAACGGTGTGCCAGTGCTGCAGGACATCCCTATCCTGCAATACTTGTTCAGCAAGCAAGTGACGCTGGATTACAACCGTCAAATTTTGACTTTGATCACGGTCAGAAAGCTCATTGATTCTGATGATTCCGCATCCAAAGCCAAAGATGGCCAAGGCAGCATTTCCATGCACAAATTGTCAGACGAGGTAGATTCGTTCATGACCCTGCAAAACAACCGTCCTGTGCTCGACGAAGTGCTGACTGGGTTGAAGAAAGACAATTTTTTATTCAAAAAATTAAGTCAGCGTGATGTGTTGCAAGACTCCTATGGCTCACAAAAAGCGCTTAACCGAATCATCATGGACTTGAAAGACATGTTGTATTTCTGATGCGCACGGAGACACCTTGGTTTGGCACAGATCAAACCAAGGATCTGTCAATTACCGTCGTCAAACACCTTCAGAACATCCGAATGGAATTCTCGGTTGTACAAAATAGCCACGACCAAGACCGTCGTTCCCACAAAAAACAAGGGTGAAAAAAACCAGCCCATGGTGGCGAATGAAAAATAATAGGCGCGCAAACCATCGTTGAAAGTTTCGGCTGCCAGACCCGTCATGGCAGCCACGCGCTGTGCGTAGTCTTCGCGGCGATCGGTGTGTGTTTGAAAAAATTCGGGTGAAGGCAAAGCGCCAATCATCAAAGCCACGAATGTGTATTGGCGCATCGACCAAGAAAATCTGAAAAACGCATACACAAAAATGGAAATCAAGATCAATATCTTGAACTCAAACACCATCAGCGGGGTGGCTTGCGAAAAAGGAATTTCGCGGACAAATTCAGCGGCCTTGTCGGTGGTACCCATCAAGGCGATCAAGCCACCCATGATGATGATGGTGGTCGATGAAAAAAAGGACGGGGTGTGTGAGAGTGTTTGCGTGATGATGCCGTCAAGCACGCGCGGGTCGCGGGTCAACGATTCTTTGATCCAACGCAATCGAAACCGGTTGGTGGCAGCCAAAATCGAGTGACGGTGCACAGCCAAGCGGCGGGCAAACACCGCATACCCAATCCACATGGCCAAGAAAAAACACAGCGCCAGCCAATCCAGCCAAGGCAATAAGCTCAGGATTTTCATGAATTGATGCTAACCGACAAACGCCGACTCAACCACGGATTGAATCGGCGTTGGCGGACATTGACAATTCAACACCCGATGAAAGCTTTCAATCAAGCATGCAAACGCTTGGTGATCTCGGCCACCCGTTTGCCATAAGCACGTGCTGTGTCCAAATCGCCATCGGGAATGTCAGCTGCTGGGCTGGTGGGCCCCACTTGCGCCATCACGCCTGAAGAAGAGCCCAAGCGGTTGAGGTGACCGTCGTTGCCTTCAGATTGGCCGACCCACACCATGCCCAATTGCATGCTCAAGGTCATGAAATATTGCAAGGTAGACAACTTGTCACCACTCAAATTGGCAGAGATGGTGAAGCCGCCGGCCACTTTGTTTTTCCAAGCGCCGCTCATCCAGTATTTGGAGGTGGCATCGGCCACTTTTTTGAATTGCCAAGATGCCATGCCCATGTAGGTAGGCGAGCCAAAGATGATGCCGTGCGCCTGTTCCAGCGCTTCCCAATCGCTTTTGCTCAATTCGCCTTCGGCACTGATGGTCAGCAATTGGGCTTGTGCGCCCTCTGCCACCGCTTGTGCAACGCGTTGGGTGTGGCCATAGCCTGAGTGGTAAACAACAACTGTCTTGGTCATGATGGTGTCCTATGAAATGAAAAAATTACGCAGCCAAGTCAAACAGCAGCACTTCGGCTTGGCGTGCTTCGCCCAAGTGCAATTCAGATTCATCAGCGATCAACAACGCATCGCCCGCGTTCAGCACCTGTCCGTTGGCAGTCAATTGACCGCTGATCAAGTGCACATAATGTTTGCGTTCACGGTTCAAGGGTTGATGGAAGGATTCTTCACCGTCAAACAAACCTGCAAACAATTGGGCGTCGGCATGGATCTTTACCGCATGGGGGGTGGGCTCGGGGCCCGCCACCAACGTCAATTTGCCCCGCTTGCTCTCAACCGGAACGGTTTTTTGTTCGTAACTGGGCGTCACACCCGCGCGGTCAGGCAATATCCAAATTTGCAAAAAATGGGTCTGCTGTTGCGGCGCATGGTTGAACTCGCTGTGGCGCACACCTGTTCCGGCGCTCATGCGCTGGATGTCACCCGGTGGAATGGCTTTGACATTGCCCATGCTGTCTTGGTGCGCCAGTTCACCGCTGAGCACATAACTGATGATTTCCATGTCTTGGTGGCCATGGGTGCCAAAACCGGTTTCGGGCGCGATCCGGTCTTCATTGATGACCCGCAGATTGCCCCAACCCATGTGCGCCGGGTCTTGGTAGCCGGCGAACGAAAAGCTGTGGAACGACTGCAGCCAGCCGTGGTCTGCCCATCCTCTGTCTTGTGATTTGCGCAGTTTCAACATCTTTCACTCCTTGTCCTCACGATTGAATGTAATGGGCGTCTGCGGCTGTCAGGCCAAGGTGAATTGATGGCATCATTCAAATTATTTGACCAATAAGGCCTTGAATGAACTTTGCCCGAGACGTGTTAACCCCAGAAAGCCTGACCATGTTGCAAACCATCGCCCGCTTGGGAAGTTTTGCGGCGGCAGCCCGTGAGATGGGTTTGGTGCCGAGTGCACTCAGCTACCGCGTTCGGCAAATGGAGGAGACGCTGGACGTGCTGCTGTTTGACCGGTCCTCAAGGCAGGCCAAACTCACTGCGGCCGGGGACGAGCTGTTGAGCGAGGGCATGCGCTTGCTCAACGACATGGACAGCATTGCCCACCGGATCAAACGGGTGGCGACGGGTTGGGAAAGCCAGTTCACGGTGGTGGTGGACACCATCATTCAACAGCGCGTGGTGATGGATTTGTGCCAGCATTTTTATGAATCCAATCCGCCGACGCGTTTGCGTTTGCGCGACGAGACGCTCAGCGGTACCTTGTATGCATTGACTTCCGGCCAAGCTGACTTGGCGATCGGCGTGGTGATTCAAGAAGATTTTCCCTCTGGCTTGCGTTTTGAAGAAATCGGACCGGTGATGCAATTTGTGTTTGCCGTGGCACCCGGTCACCCGCTGGCCAGTGCCCATCAACCTTTGAGCGACGCCGATGTGCGCGCCCACCGAGCCGTGGCGGTGGCTGATTCGGTGCCGCAAGGCAACGGCATCACCATTGGCTTGTTGGCAGGCCAAGACGTGCTGACGGTGCCAAGCATGGCGGCCAAACTGGATGCCCAATTGCGCGGCATGGGGGCAGGCTTTTTGCCAGAGCAGATGGCCCGGCCATTCATTGAACGTGGCGAGTTGGTGGAATGCACGGTGCTGCGCCCGCAACGCAGCGGCAAGGTCACCTATGCTTGGCGGGAAAGTGCCAGACACCGCGGCTCTCCAGCCGGTGACCGCGCTTTGCAGTGGTGGCTGTCGCAACTCAAACACACACAAACCCGCCAAGCCTTATTGGGACAAGCCAGGGGTTAACAGGCCATGACAAAGGTGTAGAGTCGGGACATGAAACACACAGCTGTCATTGGGGCCGGCATGGCCGGTATCACCCTCGCCCGAACCTTGATGCAAGCAGGCCACCGGGTCAGCGTGTTCGAAAAAAGCCATGGGACGGGCGGTCGCATGGCCACGCGCAACACGGCTTACGGCAGCTTTGACCACGGGGTTCAATATTTCACCATCCGAGACCCACAGTTCATGAAGGCCGTGACTTCGGTGCCAGGCACGCCAGAGATTTGCCGCGCATGGAGCGCCAATGCCGTCAGGGTGCTTGACGCCTTGGGACGTGTGATCGAGGCGCCGCTGCCACTGCGCGAGCCGCATTTTGTGGCCGTACCCGGCATGAACAGTTTGTTGAAGCATTGGGCACAACCGTTGCAAGATGCCCATGCTTTGCACCTCGGGTCTCAAGTACAGTTTTTACAACGCTCGCCTGGCCCCAGCAAACAATGGAACGTCTTGTGCAAGGACGGCGCTTCGCACACTGGGTTTGACCAAGTGGTACTGGCGATGCCACACGTGCAAGCCGACTATTTATTGCGCCAATCAGGCGCACCTGCGGCAGGCTTCAGCGGTCTGCGTGAGATGGCAGGTGTTGAGGTGGCGCCTTGCTGGACCTTGATGCTGGCTTATCCGTTGGCCCAACCCACGATGAACCACCTTGGCCCCCAATGGAACGCAGCGCGCAGCACCCACCACCGGGTGGCTTGGATTTGCAGAGAGTCGTCTAAACCCGGTCGCTCGTCGGTTGAGCGCTGGACGATTCAAGCCAGTGCGCAGTGGTCACAACACCATTTGGAAGATGACGCAGAACGGGTACAAGCCAAGTTATTAAAGGCTTTTGCAGAATTGACCGGTATCCGTGCAGAACCGGGGTTTGCCCAAACACATTTGTGGCGCTACGCCAAAACCGTGCAGCCTCTGGGTAAAAAGCATGTGTGGGACCCGAAGTTGAAACTTGGGGTGTGCGGCGACTGGTTGCTGGGCCACCGCGTGGAAGATGCCTTTGTCAGCGGCCTGAGCTTGGCGCTGAAAATCGCTGACAAAAGCCAATGACCAAGCTTCAGCGGCGAGGCTTGTTCAGCCAATTGGCCAACAAGAAAATCATGACGATGATCCACATGATGAATAAGATGGTTTGAACTTTCATGTTGCTTTCTCCTGTTGTGGGGCTGAGTGAAAAGTGACAGAGGTTTCAATGCTTGGTTTTCACCAAGGGCTTCATGATCAAAACCGTCATGACAAGCAGTACGATTTCAAGACTATACACAATGGAATACGCGCTGGCTGACGACATGAATTGCGCAGCCAGGTCGCGAAAAATACCGCCCAAGGCCATGGCCAACCCAGCCGTCGAGGCTTGAACCGCGCCCCACGCACCCAGCGCCAGTCCGGCTTGTCCTGGCGGGGCGCTGTTCATGGTGGCCGTCAAGGTGCCGTGGCCAAACAAACCGGCACCGAACCCGATGAACACCACGCCAGCTGTGAACATGGCAACCGAGGCCTGTGGTGCTGAAAAAATGACCGCACAAAACGCGGGAATGCCGACCATCGCACCGCGACTGGCCATCTTGAAGGGATCGGCACCGCGACTGAGCACATGTGAAGCCCAAGCAAAACCGATCAGGCCGCCCATGGCAAGGAACGCGGTCAAGTAAGTGGTTTGCGACACACTCAAACCCAAAATTTCACCCCCAAAGGGTTCAAGCAAAATATCTTCCATGGTGAATGCCATGGTGCCCAAGCCAATCGCCCATAACCGCCGAACCGCGTTTTCGCCACTGCAAAACAATTTGAACGAGGACAAAAAATCTGGGTCTTCTTCATGGACACCCGGCGGTCTGTCTCGGGACCTGCCCTCTTGTTTCCACAGGGCAATCACATTCAAACAAATGGTCATGACTGCGGCGGCTTGCACGGTTCGAATCAATGTGCCTGGCGTGAAATCTTCCAAGACATGGCCAAACACCATGGAGCTGAAAATCACGCCCACGAGCAGCATGACATACATCAACCCAACCACTTTGGGCCGGTCTGGGGCAGGGGCTAAATCTGTGGCCAATGCCAAGCCAACGGTTTGTGTGGTGTGCAGTCCAGCGCCCACCAACAAAAATGCCATGCCTGCACCGAGGTGGCCGACCCATGGGGGGGCATGTGAGGCTTGACCCAAGCCACCCAACACCAACAAAGCAAACGGCATGATGGCAAAGCCACCAAATTGCAACAAGGTGCCCATCCAGATGTACGGCACCCGTCGCCAGCCCAAGTGTGAACGGTGATGGTCTGAGCGAAAACCGATCAAGGCGCGAAAAGGGGCAAACAGCAACGGCAAAGACACCATGACCGCGACCAAGGACGCCGGCACATGCAGCTCCACAATCATGACGCGATTGAGCGTGCCAATCAGCATGGCCAGTGCCATGCCTACTGAAATTTGAAACAAAGACAATCGCAGTAAACGACTCAGCGGTAATGTCTCGGAGGCCGCATCTGCAAATGGCAGGAACTTGGCGCCGATTTTGATCCAGCTTTTCGTGGGTTTAGCGACGGTCGTGTTCATTTGAAAAATGGACCGGAATTGGTGAACTCCGGCCCATTCAAAAAGAAATTTTCTGTTGTCAGGCAGTTGGCGTTTTGACAGTCTGAACGACTGCGGCGCTGGCTGCACTTCCATTCAAAAATTTCTTGACCCATGTGGTGTTCAGGGTCAATGCCAAATGGACCGAAAACGATCCGATGGCCACGGCTGCGAGGAAGATGGGAATGCCGACAGAAGGTTTGACCACTGTCCAGATTTTTCCGTAGATCATGTGGTGCTCCTTTTATTTCAGCCAAGGGGAATAAATGTACGCCAGCAAG
>CANGZG010000020.1 GCA_947458415.1 Comamonadaceae bacterium
AGGCGTTGACCGCGTTTTGCAGCCCTCGCTTGTCGCGCGAGAAAGTGCCTGAAAGTTACACCATCACCATGGGCGCTTTGCCTCGCAACGCCAACGGGAAATTAATGAAACGGTTGATGCGCGAGCAACTGCTGGCGTCGCTGGACAAGGCCTGACGTCTGTCAGCGGCTGAGTTGTTGTGCCAGAGCCAAATATTGCGCGACCGGCACTTCCTCGGCGCGGCGCTGAACATCGAACGCGCCATCAAAGCCTTTGTCTTCCAACCATTTGCCCAAGGTGTGGCGCAACAATTTGCGGCGTTGACTGAAAGCGACCTGAACCAATTCACTCAGCAATGCTTGGTTGACGCTCGCCGCCTCTGAAAAAGGCAACATGCGCACAATGGCACTGTCCACACGCGGCGGTGGCTCAAACGCCTCGGGGCCGACCAACATCAGCATCTCCATGTCATAACGCCATTGCAGCATCACACTCAAGCGGCCATAGTGCGACGTGCTGGGTTGGGCCACCATGCGCTCGACCACTTCCTTTTGCAGCATGAAGTGCTGGTCTGCCACCACCGACACATGGTCGAGCAAATGGAACAAGATGGGCGTGGAAATGTTGTAGGGCAAGTTACCGACCACCCTCAGGCGAGGCACTTGCATGTCCGCAGCCAAGGCGGAGAAATCCACTTTGAGCACATCGGATTCGATCACTTGCAAGCCGGGATGCTGGCGCAAACGCTTGGCCAAATCGCGGTCAAGTTCGATGACATGGAGTTGCCCCAGTCGCTCGACCAATGGCTGGGTCATCGCCGCCAAACCAGGACCGATTTCCACCATGGCGTCGCCCGGGTGCGGCGCTATCGATTGAACAATCTGCTCAATGACTGCCTTGTCTGTCAAAAAATGCTGGCCAAAGCGTTTGCGCGCCAGGTGCGGCATCATGGCCGGCTCAACCCGTCACTGCGGCGGGTCACGGTATTCCACATAGGCACGGCCGCGCATTTCTCGCTCCCAGTTTTTCAAGGTCTCGTCAAATTTGCGCTCGCGCAAGATATTGCGCGCCATGTCTTGTTTGTCGCGGATGGTGAGTGGCTCTTCGCGACGCTCCAACACCTGAACCAAGTGCACCCCAAAACGTGACACCAACGGGTCACTGATTTCGCCAGGCTTCAACATGTCCATGACTTTTTCGAACTCGGGCACCATGGTGCCCGGGTTGGCCCAGCCCAAGTCACCGCCTTGGGTGGCGCTGCCGTCTTGCGAGTGCTGTCGCGCCAACTCATCAAACTTGGCTGAACCCGATTCGATTTGTTTTCTGAAACCCGCGAGTTGCGCACGCGCTGCGTCTTGGCTGAGTTGGTTGCCCGGTCGCAGCAAAATGTGTCTGGCACGTGTTTGGGTGATGGTGGAAGGCAATGCATTCGGCGATTGGCGCTCGAGCAACTTGAGCACGTGAAACCCTGCGCCGGAGCGAATCGGTCCTGCGAGCCCGCCCACGGGCAATGACACCACCGCCTCGACAAACAACGAGGGATAGCGGTCCGGGTTGCGCAAACCCAGTTGGCCGCCATTGACCTTGTCGGGTGCTTGCGAATATTGAGCGGCCAACTTGCCAAAGTCTTCGCCGGACTTGGCCAAACGCAACGCCTCCTCGGCCTTGCTCAAGGCCAGCGTTAACTCGTCGGGCGTGGCTTTGTCGGACACGGCAATCAAAATATGCGCGATATGGATATCGGCTTTGCTGTTGTCCGTCTCTTTCATGTTCTCTTGTAAAAATGCCTCGACCTCATGGTCTTGGATTTTGATGCGGCCAGAGACTTCCCTTTCACGCACCCGTTGCAGCAGCATTTGGCGTTTGATTTGGGCGCGATACCGTTCCCATGTGATGCCTTGGGATTTCAACCGCTGCTGCATTTCCTCTACCGTGATTTGGTTGCGTTTGGCCGTGCTTTCAATCGCTTGTTGCAGTTCGGTGGCGGAGATTTGCAGGTTGCTTTGTCTGGCCACTTGCAATTGCGCGGATTCATTGATCAGGTTTTCCAGCGCCTCTCGCAACAAAGTCTCTCTGCCCAGTTTGTTGGCGGCGGGGTCGACCATGGCGGCCAAGTTGTTGACCTCGAGGTTGGTGATCGGTTCGTTGTCGACCACGGCCACAATGAAGTCCAACGGGCGCAAGCCCTCTTCCAGCGGTTCAGACACGGAAGGTGTTGTCGGCAATTTCAAATTCAAGCGCTCAGCGCCTGGCTTGGTCGGTGTCGGCTTGAGCGTCTGGGCCAATGTCAGGCCGGGAGCGAACAAGACACATGCACACACCACGGTCGTCAAGACAGGTTGAAATAAGAAACGCATGTGGTCAATCATATTGGGCAAACGGACTGGGAGAAAACCTGAAAGATTCACGAAGGTTTTGGTAGCGGGAAATGTTTTCTCTGGCCGCGTTCATGTTGCCAAAGCCTAACCTTGAAAAATCGTTGAATTCCAATTGGAACATCAAGCTGGTGGTGGCCGTGCTCAAGGTCAATTGGGTGCGTTGCAAGGCAAACCGACTGACCCAGCAGCCGCCATCGTATTCCAGCCCCAGCATGGACTCCACGAGTCGCTTTTCCAACAAGCTGTAATTGAATCGGGCAATGCTGTAGAGGCGACCGCCGCCCAAGCCCTGCCCTTGTTGGCGGTCAATGCCAAAGTCCCGCCACAAGTCATTGATGGGCCACTGCCAACTCATGTCTACCACTTCGGAGGATTCGCGTTGGTAACGGTAAGCCGCGTTGAATACCCGGTATCCGCTGGGGTTGTACCTGGCCCCGATCGATTGTCTTTCCATGCGGTTGTATTGGTCACTGTAATCCACCAACGTGTCCAGGGACAGGCGCGGCGTGACATACAAACTGGCACCGGCCAAGATGTCACTGTTGCCACGTTCAAGCGCCTTGGTTGTCGGTGTCAGCTGCACATTTTGATCGTTCAACCGGATGCGCTGCGCGATGCCAAACCGCGCCCCTTCGGCGCCTGTGGTCGGGTTGATCAAGCGTGAGGTCGCACCCAAGGTCAAGGTGTGCGAGTCAGAAATGCGGTCTTGTCCCGAAAACGTGTTTTCGGTGAACACGGATGCAAAGTTGTAATCATTGGCACCTGAATCGAAATTGGGCAAATCGCTTTGGTAACGGTAGGCGGTCTTGACGTAAAACAACCTGGGTTCCAAGGTTTGGCTCCAGTTCAATCCCAGCACGGAGACAGGCCGCTCAAGCACCGCGCCCGTGTCCAAACTGTATGACGGCACCACCACGGCAGCCGCGTCACTGCCGACCGCGTTTTGTTTATAGGTCCCGTAATACGCTTCGTCATACTGGTACTGCCTGGCGTTCAACAACACCTTGGGGGTGAAATAACCATAGGGCGTGATGAACGGCCGGCTCAATTGGTTGTTCACCACCAAACGCGAGCCATTGGGTTGGTAGCAATACGCGCTGGACGGGTAAAACGAGCAATAAAAGTCCCGGTCCACCGTGAAGCGGGTCAGTTCACTGTTGACGCTCCAGTCAAATCCCGCCAAGTCTTGTCGCACATAGTTGGCGTTGACTTGAGGCAATCGGTCATAAGACGGGGCAATCGCTGTGGTCGCATCCGTGCCTTGCAATGTTTGAAGTTTAGACACCGCGACAGTGGTGCTGAACCGGCCACTGGCCCAAGCCACACTGGCGGTGTTGTTCAACGAACGTTGCACCAATGGGTCGGCGGTGTTGGTGGTGAAGTCCTGCCAGTAATTGTTGTCACTGACACGGTTGATGTTGAGGTTCAAAACGACCGGCGTTTTGGCGTCAGGCAAACCCATGTGCTGGTAGCTCACGCCCCAGCGGCTGGTGCCACGCAATTCATCGACCGGCATGAGGTCCAACCTGGCCATGCCTTTGAAAGGTGTTTGGGGTTCTTTGCGCTCCAAATACCTGAATTCGTTGCTGAACAACACCCCGCGCTGGGTCATGGGTGTGGTGGTCACGGTCATGTCCCGGTTAGGCGCGATGTTCCAGTAATACGGCAAACTCATTTCCACGCCGCCCAAATTGTTCACCGCGAACGTGGGCGGCAAGAAACCGGATTGCCGCTCGCTGTTGAGCGGAAAACTGAAACTGGGCGCGTACAAAATCGGCACCCCTTTGAACACCAGGCTGCCGTGGGTGGCCACGCCTTGGTTGGCATCTTGGTCAAAACTGATTTGGTCGGCCCTCATGAACCAGTCGGGTAACCAGTCGGGTCCTGGCTTGCGTTTGCAAGTCGAGAAGCGCGCTTGGGTGGCCACTGCTTTTCTGTCGTTGATGAACTGCAGCTTGGCTGCTTGTCCTTCACCGTTGCCGCGCAAAAAGAAAAACTCGGGGTCTAGCAAATATCCGTCCATCGCATCGAGTTGCATGTCAAGCACGCTGCCCAAGTAACGGTTGCCGCCGCGGTTGATGTACACATGGCCTTTGGCCCGCGCTTGGTCGTTCGGTTGGTAATAATCAATCCGGTCCGCACGAATCAACAAGCTGCCCCGTCGGATTTCAACCTCTCCTTGCATCTGTAAATCTAAATCGGTGCGCCCATCGATGCTTTCAGCTTGGATGTAGGAGGGGGTCTTGCGCTGCTCGGCGCTGCTGGGTTTGCTGTTCAACACATTGCTGGGCTTGAGGTTCAGGCCGGGCGAGTTCATGCGCTCGGGTGCAATGGGTAAGCTGCTGGGTTCAACGGCATCCGGCCCCTGCCATTCTTCCTCTGACTGCAAAACCGGCGCCTGTGGTTGTGCCTGAACCGTGCCTGCCAAGAGCCAACTCACGGACACACACCAGACAAACCTCGATATCGGGGAGCACAGACACATAGGGGAGAAGAACGCAAGAAAAAGCGCAGTTTGTAGAATTTGGATTATCCATGAGCACACATCCCCCTGATTCCTCCCTCCCTTCCCCTGTTTCAACAGCGATCCATGCGTTGGGATGGCCGGACCCCCAGCGTGAGTTGGCCTTTGGCGGGTGGCTCGTGTCGTTGGCATCAACCCATGGGGTGATGCCAGACAGCGTGGTGCCGGCCAGTGCCGATGCGAGTTTTCGGCGCTATTTCAGAGCGCGTTTGAACAACGGCAGCTGCATTTTGATGGACGCGCCGCCAGACAAAGAAAACAACCCTGCTTTCGTGAACATCGCCCGTTTGTTTGCACAAGCTGGCCTGCGCGTGCCGCAGGTATTGGATTGGGATGAAGCAAACGGCTTCATGCTGCTCGACGATTTGGGCACACACACCATGATGCAAGTGCTGGCCACGGCTGACAGCGGGTCCCGCCACCGGTTGTTTGAACAAGCCACCGATGCGCTCGTCCAACTGCAAACCGCATCACGCCCTGATGTGTTGCCTGTTTATGACGCGGCTTTGTTGCGCCGTGAGTTGATGCTGTTTCCACAATGGTATGTGGGCGAGCACAAACAGGTCCGCTTGAGCGATGACCAATTGAACACACTGCATTCGGTGTTTGACCGCGTCATTTCACACAACCTTGCGGCACCTCAGGTGTTCGTTCACCGCGACTTCATGCCGCGCAATTTGATGGTGAGCGCTTCGTCAGACCCCTCCACTCCTTTGGGTGTGCTGGATTTTCAAGACGCGGTGCATGGTCCGATCACCTATGACATTGCCAGCTTGATGCGCGACGCGTTTGTCAGCTGGGAAGAAGACCTGTGCCTGGATGTGACGGTGCGCTATTGGGAAAAAGCGCGACGCGCCGGCCTGTTGGATTTCGAAGACTGGCACCAAGACATGGGATCGTTTTATCGCTCGGTGGAATGGATGGGCTTGCAACGCCATCTCAAAGTCGCTGGCATTTTTGCGCGCCTGGGTATCCGTGACGGCAAACCTAAATACCTGGCGGACACGCCCAGGTTCATCACCTATTTGAGAGCGACCGCATCGCGTTACCGCGAGCTGTTCCCGCTGTTGAAGCTGATCGACCAGATTGAAAACACAGCACCTGCGGTCGGCATCTCGTTTGGTCGGTTATGACGGGCGTGCCCCGTGTGTTTGTGCGCGGCCCCCTGCAACCAGGCCACACGTTGGCATTGGCTGGCGAGTCCGCCAGGCATGTCCAAGTGTTGCGGCTGCAGCCCGGCATGCAACTGGTGTTGTTCAATGGAGAAGGCGGCAGCTACCCAGCGCAAATCCTTCACATGGGACGCCAACAGGTCGAAGTGACGGTGCAGGCCTTTACGCCTGACGTGTTGACGCCCGCTTGTCGCACGCAATTGGTGGTTGGCATGCCCGCCAATGAGCGCATGGATTGGCTGGTTGAAAAAGCCACCGAGCTCGGCGTCTCTCGCATCACGCCCTTGATGACGCAACGCACGGTGTTGAAACTGCAAGGCGATCGCGCCCTCAAGCGCCAACAACACTGGTTGGGCATCGCGCAATCGGCCTGTGCGCAATCGGGGCGAAACAGGGTGCCGCAGATCGATGTGCCTGCACCATGGGCCCAATGGTGGTCACAACATGACCGTGCTTCGCATGACCATCATATTTTGCTGTCGCTTCATTCGAACGCAAAACATTGGCGTGACTGGTGGTCATCACCACCAACGTCGTTATGTGTCTTGAGCGGCCCAGAGGGCGGGCTCAGTGAGGAAGAAGAAGGGTTGGCGATGCGCCAAGGCTTCATGCCTGTGTCACTGGGAGCCAACACCTTGCGCGCTGAAACCGCGCCATTGGTGGTGTTGTCTCAGTTGCTCTGAGTGCCCGCATAACGGGCATCTAACCATTGGATCAACTTTTGTAAAACGACCTGTTTTTCTGGGTCGTTGAATATCTCGTGGTACATCACGTTGAAACAATGGGATTGCAGCACGGTGGCGGGCGCGCGTTTCGCAAAGGTGGCGCTGCCTTGCGGGTTCACCAATTTGTCTTGGCCTGCGTACAACAACAATGACGCTGTTTGCCAGTCTGGCGCCTGTTCAAGCGCAGCCAAACCTTCGTCAATGACCCACGCGGCCAACGACGCAGAAATCCAGCGGTGCACCAAGGGGTCGTGCTTGTAATCCCGCACGACCTGTGCGTCTCTGGCCAAACCTTCTGGCTTCAACCCATTGTCAACCCTTGCATGTGGAAACCATTGGGGCAAGACCGCTAACAGGAATTTTTGAAACACATTGGTGTACGCGGCCAACCCGGGCGAACTCATGACCACGGCGTCTGCCAAACTGGCATCGGCTGCGACTGCGCGCTGCACCACCAAACCGCCCATGCTGTGACCCAACAACACCAACGGCAACTGCGGGTTTTGGGCTTTTGCCTCCGACACCATGTGTCGCAGATGTTCTGTCAGCTGTCCCCGGTGATCGATGTCACCTCGCTTGCCACTTGACATGCCATGCCCGACATGGTCATAACCGATCACGGCATAGCCCGCTTGCTGCAAAGCAAACGCCACGTGTTGGTAACGCCCCATGTGTTCGCCCAGACCATGCACCAGCAACACCATGGCTTTGGCAGGCAGGGTGGGCCGTGGCCAGTCATAAAGCGCCAAACTGTGCTGGCCGATGTCGACATGCCTCAGCGCGTGGAGAAAGCTGTGTTGTGCTGCAATCATGCTCATGGGAATGGGTGGGTGCCTGCGGTGAGTTGAAACACAGCGGTGGTTGCTCTGAGATTGGGCCACCATCGTACGGTGTTTTGGTCCTGCAACCCGAAAGCTTGCTGCTTGGTCAGTTTCAATTCATCGACCAGCGCTTCAAAATCTGCAAACGTGCCCACGCGAATGTTTGGTGTGTCATACCACTGGTAAGGCAGCTTGCGCGTGACCGGCATTCGCCCTGTCAACACACTCCAGCGGTTGAACCAATGCGCAAAATTGGGAAAAGTGATGATGCCCATGCGCCCCACGCGCAAGGTTTCAAGCAACATGGTTTGCGCATTGCGCAAATGTTGCAGCGTGTCGATTTGCAGCACCACATCAAAGCTTTGGTCATCAAACATGCGCAAGCCCTGGTCGAGGTTGAGTTGAATCACATTCACACCGCGCTTGACACACGCGGCGACATTCGCATCGTCAATTTCCACCCCATACCCGGTGCAGCCACGCTGTTGCTGCAAGTGGCTGAGCAAGGCGCCGTCGCCGCAACCCAAATCCAACACTCGGCTGCCGTGCGGCACCATGTCAGCCAGCGTCTCGATCACCCATTGGTTGGTCATGCGGCCTCCGCTGCGCTGGTTTGGATGCCATCAAAGTAAGACTTCACCACTTTGAGGTAGCGCGGGTCGTCCAACAAAAAAGCATCATGGCCATGCGGCGCATCGATTTCCGCATAACTCACGTCGCGCTGGTTGGCCACCAAGGCCTGCACCATTTCTCGGCTGCGCGACGGCGCAAAACGCCAATCGGTGGTGAAGCTCACGAGTAAAAATTTGGCGGTTGCTGCGGCCAAGGCAGCCGTCAAATTGCCTTGGTGCGCGGATGCCGGGTCAAAATAATCCAGCGCGCGGGTGATCAGCAAATAGGTGTTTGCGTCAAAGTATTCGCTGAATTTATCGCCTTGGTAACGCAAATAACTCTCTATTTGAAACTCAATGTCTTGCGTGCTGTATTTGAACGCGTCGCCATGTTGCAAGGCGCGGCCGAATTTGGTGTTCATCACATCGTCACTCAAATACGTGATGTGGCCCAACATTCGCGCAATCCGCAGCCCCCTTTTGGGCACCACACCATGCGCATAAAAATCGCCGCCATGAAAATCTGGATCGGTGGTGATGGCGCGTCTGGCCACTTCGTTGAACGCGATGTTTTCTGCGTTCAAATTCGGGGCGCTGGCAATCACCACCGCATGGCGAATCCGCTCGGGGTATTGCAGGCTCCAACTCAATGCTTGCATGCCGCCCAAACTGCCACCCATCACCGCAGCCAGCTGTTCGATGCCCAAGGCGTCGAGCAACCTGGCTTGGGCAGTCACCCAGTCTTCCACGGTCACGACAGGAAAATCTGCGCCATACACCTGTTGTGTTTGCGGGTTGGTGTGCATCGGGCCGGTAGAGCCAAAACACGACCCGGGGTTGTTGACCCCGATCACGAAAAAACGATCTGTGTCAACCGGCTTGCCCGGACCGACCATGTTGTCCCACCAACCTGTGCTTTTTGGCTGGCCCTCGTGGTAGCCCGCCACATGGTGAGAGGCATTCAAGGCATGGCATATCAACACAGCGTTGTCACGCTTTGCATTCAGCCGCCCATAGGTTTCGTAGTGCAACTGGTAAGCGCTGAGCACACCGCCACCCTTGAGCTGCAAGGGCTGGTCAAAGTTCAGGGATTGAGGGGTAACAGCAAATGTCATGTCGGTTCTGGCCTTGCTAAATACGCAAGCGGTCGGCATGACGTGTTTAGCTGAATTTGTTAAAGCGCCCGCAAGCGATGGCAAATCGGCGCTGTTGACGAGTATATAACCCGCGCACCGTTTGGGATTTGCAAAGAGGGCAAAACGGTTTGCCTGTTTGCTGTGCTTGCGCGGTGCGCTTTTTGCTTAATTTTGGTGCATGCCGTTTTTGCGGCTGAAAACGCACCTTTATTGACCATTTTTCCCCAGGAGTTCACATGGACGCACTCAAACAGGGCGCTGATGCCTTGTTCATCTTGCTTGGCGCCATCATGGTGTTGGCCATGCATGCCGGCTTTGCTTTTCTGGAGCTGGGAACGGTGAGGCAAAAAAACCAGGTCAATGCGCTGGTGAAAATTTTGGTGGATTTCAGCATTTCCGCGGTGGTGTATTTCTTGGTCGGCTATGCCGTGGCTTATGGCACCGGGTTTTTTGTCAATGCGACGGTTTTGGCCGAACGCAACGGTTACGACCTGGTCAAGTTTTTCTTTTTGCTCACTTTCGCTGCCGCGATCCCTGCCATTGTGTCGGGCGGTATTGCAGAACGTGCGCGTTTTTACCCTCAATTGCTTGCAACAGCTGTCATCGTCGGTTTTATATATCCATTTTTTGAAGGCATGGTCTGGAACCGCAATTTTGGCTTGCAGGCATGGCTGTTGCAAACCACAGGGGCCGAGTTCCATGACTTTGCCGGCTCGGTCGTGGTGCATGCGGTCGGCGGCTGGATCGCCCTGCCCGCGGTCATGTGGCTGGGTGCGCGCAGCAACCGCTACCGCAAAGACGGCGCCATCTCAGCGCACCCGCCATCCAGCATTCCCTTTTTGGCGCTGGGCGCGTGGGTGTTGTGTGTCGGTTGGTTTGGCTTCAACGTGATGAGTGCGCAAACCTTGGACAAGGTGTCGGGGCTGGTGGCTGTCAACAGTTTGATGGCCATGGTGGGCGGCACCTTGGCTGCTTTGTGGGTGGGCAAAAATGACCCGGGCTTTGTGCACAACGGCCCGCTGGCCGGTTTGGTGGCTGTGTGTGCCGGCTCCGATGTGATGCACCCCTTGGGCGCATTGGTGGTGGGTGCGGTTGCCGGGGCTTTGTTTGTTTACATGTTCACTTTGACGCAAAACCGCTGGAAAATTGACGATGTGCTGGGTGTCTGGCCACTGCACGGTTTATGCGGTACCTGGGGCGGGTTGGCAGCTGGTGTGTTCGGCCAAACCTCATTGGGCGGCCTGGGCGGGGTCAGTTTGCTGGCCCAAGTGCTGGGCACGCTGTTCGGTGTCGTCTGGGCGGTGTTGTCGTCGCTGCTGTTGTATGGCCTGATTCGCTATTTTGTCGGCTTGCGGCTGAGCCAAGAAGATGAGTTTGAAGGCGCGGATTTGAGCATTCACAAAATCAGTGCCAGCCCCGACAGGGAAACCAGCTGGTGATTTCTGTCATCCTAGGGTTTTCACGCATTTACCAGGCTGAAATACTTGGGCTTTTCATCCTAATCTGTTTCATAATGGTTCGCACTGGTGTAACCACAGGGTGGGCACACAGTGTGCGGGTGATCGGTCAGTTTCGCTTCTTGGCTTTCGTGGACAGGTGCAATCGGGACTCCATCGCTTTTCTATTTGTTTTTATGGAGTCCCTGAATGGGCAACAAACTGTACGTGGGCAACCTGCCTTATTCCGTTCGTGATGGCGATCTGGAACAATCTTTTGGTCAATTTGGCACCGTCACAAGCGCCAAAGTCATGATGGAACGCGACACCGGTCGCTCTAAAGGCTTCGGCTTTGTCGAGATGGCGTCGGATGCGGAAGCGCAAGCTGCCATCAGCGGCATGAATGGCCAACCGCTCGGCGGTCGCAGCCTGGTGGTCAACGAAGCCCGTCCCATGGAGCCACGCCCGCCCCGCAGCGGTGGCGGCGGCGGTGGTTACGGTGGTGGTGGTGGCGGCGGCGGCTATGGTGGTGGCGGCGGCGGCTACGGTGGCGGTGGTGGTGGCGGTCGTCGTGAAGGCGGCGGTGGCTACGGTGGTGGCGGTGGTCGTCGCGAAGGCGGTGGCGGTCGCAACGAATACTGATCTGCCAATGCTCGACAAAAAGGCCCTGCGGGGCCTTTTTTCATGGGGACTCGGCAGGCACGAGTTTGACTTTCACGCGGCCCTTTAATTGCAATACTTGGTTGACATTGTCAGCCCGCAAACTGTCTGCAAAAAAAGTATCTTGCCCGCGTGTGATGCTGACGGGCAAATGGGTCACCAACGTGTCGGTGTTGGAGAAAAAATGCAAAAAATCACTGCTGATTTCTTCGGTGTTGGCCGTCGGGCCAAGCAGATGTCGCTTGACCACCGCGTTGCCCATCAGTTGCACTTGTGAGCCATCTTCATTGGTCAAGGCTTGCGCAGCCCGGGCTTTTGTCAAGCGCTTGTCCGAGAACACCCACACATCGGGTTGCTGCACCAAGGTGTTCAAGGTGTCTTGAAAATGTTGCGCTTGCTCGCCTTTCATGGCGGACAAAATGCGGCCGTCGATGTCGTAGCTTCTCAAGGTGAAACGGGTAAATTCATAGTCTGGTGTGTGTGACACGGGCGAAGGCGGTTCTGGTTGCGGGCTGGACGGCGCATTGCGTACCAACCAAATAGACAGCAACAACAGCAAGCTCAACATGAACAGCGGCATGTAGGACAGTGCGAGGTCCCAGGCCATGTGCATGCGCCTGCCCACGCTCAGGGTTTGGACAGGCTGAGGGCGGGACAGGCTGTTCATGGCAAATAGCGGTTCAATGCATGCGCGTAAGCACCCACCGCGTGCAACAACAAATCACAGGCTTCTCTGGCCGCGCCCGCACCCGCATCTGCGGTGCACACATGGTGGACCCTGGACAGCACCTCGACATGGGCTTGTGGTGGCGCCATCGACAATGCCGCGGGCAACAACATGGGCAAATCGGGCCAGTCGTCTCCCATGGCGGCGGCATGCGACCATGCCAACCCCATGTCATTCAAACAAGATTCGGCCACGCGCCGTTTGTCTTGCACCGCGTAATACGCTGTGTGCATGCCCAACTCGGCCAAACGTTTTCTCAACGCCAAGCTGTCGCGCCCGGTGATCACCACGGGTTGCACGCCAGCCGCTTGCAGCATTTTCAACCCATGGCCGTCAAGGGTGTGAAACCGTTTGAATGTTTCGCCATCGCTGCCGACAAACAAACTGCCATCGGTCAACACCCCATCCACATCCAAAAAAAACACCTTGACCTTGCTTGCGCGCGCAAGCAGCTCAGGCTTGAATCGGTCTGTGTGTGACATGCTCAGATCACTTTGGCGCGCATCAAGTCGTTGCTGTTGACGACACCACACAATTGGTGCTGCCCGTTCACCACCAACACGCTGGTGATGCGCTTTTGTTCCATCAGGTCGGCTGCCTCGGCGGCCAGCGCGGTGTCAGACAAGGTGGCGGGGTTCGGGTGCATCACATCGGCTGCATGCAATTCGCGCAAATCGATGCCTTTTTCAATCAAGCGCCGCAAATCACCATCGGTGAATATGCCCAACACCTGTTGCTGTTGATCCACCACGGCGGTCGCCCCCAACCCTTTTTGCGACATTTCCCGCATCAACTGGGTCAGGCCTGCGTCCGGCGTCACCATGGGAATCGCGTCCCCGGTTCGCATGATGTCCGCCACATGCGTCAACAACCTTCGTCCCAAACTGCCGCCCGGATGAGAGCGGGCAAAGTCGTCTTGCTTGAAGCCTCTGGCGTCCAGCACCGCGACCGCCAAGGCGTCGCCCAAAGCCAGCTGTGCCGTGGTGCTGGCGGTCGGTGCCAGGTTCATCGGGCAAGCCTCTTTTTCAACACTGCTGTCCAGCACGCAACGCGCGTATTGCGCCAGCGTGGATTGGGTGTTGCCCGTGATGGCGACCAACATCACCCCTTGGCGTTTGATCAGCGGCAAGATGGCCGACAACTCTTCGCTTTCGCCGCTGTTGGACAAGGCCAGTACCAAATCGTCGCGCGTGACCATGCCCAAATCGCCATGGCTGGCTTCTGCGGGATGCACAAAAAAAGCGGGTGTGCCGGTAGAGGCGAAGGTGGCTGCAATTTTTCGACCGATGTGACCGCTTTTGCCCATGCCCATCACCACCACACGGCCCTTGACCGCCAGAATCGATTGCACGGCTTGCACAAACGAATCACCCAGGTTTTTTTGCAGACCTTCAATGGCCTGCGCCTCGATGGTCAAGGTTTGACGCGCCAAGGCCAAGATGTGAGAGGGGTGAACTGACTGTTTTGCCATCATGGTTTGCCTATTATGCGTTGCGTCTCCACCCACACCTGTGCTCATTTGCCGATGCAAAAACGGCTGAATATTTCACCCAACAAATCATCGGGTGTGAATTGACCGGTGAGCGCCGTCAACGCTTGGTGCGCCAAGCGGCATTCCTCGGCCAACAGGTCCAAAGCTGGCGTGCTGTGGCTGAGGATCGCCAATGCCTGCGCCAAGTGTTCGGCGGTTTGTTCCAGCGCTTGGACATGCCGGGTGCGCGCAGTGAACACGCCTTCATTCAGACCGGCTTGCCAACCGGCCAGCGACAAAATGCGTTCACGCAAAGCGTCCATGCCAAACCCGGTTTTGGCAGAGATGCACAGGCCTGTCGCGGGTGTTTGATCGACCGTGTCGACTTTGTTGAGAACCGTCAGCATGGCCGTGTGTGCGGTTCGCGTGCGTTCTATGTTTTCGCGCAAGCGACTTTGTGCCTGTGTGTAGGCCGCGTCCGCGTGTCTGCTCAAGTCGTCGAGCAACAGCAGCACATCGGCTTGTTCGATTTGCGCCCACGCGCGGCTCATGCCGATGCGCTCGACGTCGTCAGCTTCGCCCGCATCCCGCAACCCTGCGGTGTCAAGCACATGGATGGGCACGCCTGCGATTTGTATGGTTTGCGTCAACACATCGCGCGTGGTGCCAGCGATGGGCGTGACGATCGCCACCTCTGCGCCCGCCAGCGCGTTCAACAACGAGCTTTTGCCTGCATTGGGCTGCCCCGCGATCACCAACTTCAGTCCGTCTCTCAGCATCCGCCCTTGTTGCGCATTTGCCAGCAAGCCACTGAGTTGGTCTTGCAGCGAAAGCAATTGCGACTGCACCTGCATTTGCTGAATAAAGTCGATGTCTTCTTCGGGGAAATCCAAACAGGCTTCGATTTGCATGCGCACATGCACCAAGGCTTGCGCGAGTGTGTCCACGCGCCGTGAAAACTCGCCCTCCAGCGAGCGGCCTGCGCTGCGCACCGCGGCTTGGGTTTGCGCATCGATCAAATCGGCCACGGCTTCGGCTTGGGCCAAGTCCAACTTGTGGTTCAAAAACGCACGTTCGGTGAATTCGCCTGGGCGCGCCATTCTCAACCCTGGCAAACACACGCCACCATCAGGCTGTGTTTGTTTCGCCAACCACAGGCAATGCGACACCAACATCTGCAAAACGACCGCGCCGCCATGGCCTTGCAACTCCAACACATCCTCACCGGTGTAGCTGTGTGGCGCAGGAAAAAACACCGCCAATACTTGGTCAATGACCTCTTGCTTGGCATCTTTGAGGGTGACCAAATGCGATTGGCGCGGTTGCAACCCGCGCTGGGTGAGTTGGTGGGCAAAGCTGCCGAGCTGCTTGCCGCTTAAGCGAACCACGCCGACCGCGCCGCGCCCTGGCGGTGTGGCGATGGCAATGATGGGCGTGTCGCGTTCAGACAGCATGGCGCACCTGTCTTGTCGGCGAAACCCGCGTCAGTTCATGACGCCGAGTTGTTTGTTGATCATCCACTGCTGGGCGATCGACAAAATGTTGTTGGACAGCCAATACAACACCAGGCCCGCGGGAAAGAAAAAGAACATGACGCTGAAAGCCAAGGGCATGAACCACATCAACTTCGCTTGAATCGGGTCTGGCGGCGTCGGGTTCAGCCAAGTCTGGAAAACCGAGGTGGCGGTCATCAGCAACGGCAATATGAACCAAGGGTCAGGGGCGGCCAAATCGTGTATCCACCCGATCCACGGTGCATTGCGCATCTCCACTGAAGACAGCAACACCCAGTACAAGGCAATGAAAAAGGGAATTTGCACCGCGATCGGCAAACACCCGCCCAAAGGATTGACTTTTTCTTCGCGGTAAATCCGCATCATCTCCATTTGCATTTGTTGCGGGTTGTCCTTGAGTCGTTCGCGCATTTCCATGATTTTGGGGCTGATGGCCTTCATCTTGCCCATGCTTTTGTAGGCCTGCGAATTCAGCCAATAAAAAGCAATTTTCAACACCACCACCAGCGCCACAATCGCCCAACCCCAGTTGCCAATCACCCGGTTCAATTCGTACAACAACCAAAACAGGGGCTTGGACAAAATCGTGAGCCAGCCATAGTCCTTGACCAATTCCAAGCCCGGGTACAACGCTTCAAGTGCTTTTTCTTCTTGCGGGCCGACAAACAAGCGCGCGGTTTGCGACAAGCGTGATGAAGCCGCGATGGCCGGCAAAGGCGCCACCATGCCCACCGAATACAAGTTGGTGTCTATTTTGCGTGCGAACAATTCACGCTGCTGTGAGTCATCCAACAACCAGGCCGAGGCAAAGTAATGCTGCACCATCGCCACATAGCCTTGCTGGGTCTGCTTCTCAAAGTCCGCGTTGTTTTTTTCAATGTCGGAAAACTCGATCTTCTGGTATT
The DNA here is from genome assembly GCA_947458415.1 of Comamonadaceae bacterium. Classification (GTDB taxonomy): domain Bacteria; phylum Pseudomonadota; class Gammaproteobacteria; order Burkholderiales; family Burkholderiaceae_C; genus Limnohabitans. The sequence goes on from CANGZG010000020.1 coordinate 16,060, forward strand.
TTTTCTCGGCCGTGAACACCGACGGGCCCGTGAATGTCGAGTAAAACGCTGACTCGCCTTCAGGCTTGTTGCCATCGCGCACCAATTGCACATACAACTGTGGCGTGATGCTGCCGGCGGACAAGTTCACAATGTCATGCTTGACGTCAATCGCATAGCTGTTGCGTCTGAGCACATAGGTTTTGATCAATTTGACATCACCCACCGGTGCCGATTCAAACACCAGATTCAATTCATTCTCACCGTCTTTGAGACGGGTTTGGCCACTGAACACCATGGGGGTTTTGTGTGTCGGCCAAGCGGCGCCGCTGGCCGCGCCAATCAAACCCGACTGCGCCAAGTACACGCGTTCTTTGCTGTCGTCCATCAACACCACATTGCTGTCTGCCCGGCGCACGTCTCGGTGCTTTAACAATTCGGCACGGACCAGGCTGGCACCCTCGGTGCTGAATTGCAGTTTCAGCACATCGGTCTGAACGTCGATGCGCTGCGCGGTTGTTTCCGTGCTTGCTTGAGCGCCACCCACTTGCGGCAACGCGCTCGCTGGCGTCACCGCCGCAGGTGTCGCCGCGGTTTGGACCGGGGCCGGGGCTGGTGTGGTTTGTGCGGCCGGTGGAAAAAACGTGGGTTTGTTGCCTCGGCTGATTTGCCACTGGTCCCACAACATGACCATAGAAAATCCAAAAACAACCCAAAGAATGGTGCGGCGAATGTCGTTCATGGCAAAGGTGATTCAGAGGAAGAAGAAGAAAGCGGCTGGTTGCGAAAGCCACCAAGCGAGAAAGACAGCGGTTGGGTGGGCACAGGGTCATGGCCACCTTCACACCAAGGGTGACAGCGAGCGATGCGCTTGAGGGTCAAGTAGCTGCCTGCGGCCGCGCCATGCATGGCCAAGGCTTGCACACCGTACGCGGAGCAGGTCGGCGTGAATCGGCAAGAAGAGCCTAACCACGGACTCAACAGCAATCGATAGGCTTTGATCAATCCGATCAACAAACGTCTCATGGGGTGGTTTCTGCTTTGTCAAACAATTGCTGCAATTCCAGGCGCACCGCGGTTTTCAACGCCAAAGAGCTTGCGCTGGGAAATGCGCGGGTATCAAATGTTTTGCGCAAGCGCACGACCCGCTCATTCGCCGGTTCGGGCCCAACATGGTGGGCGGCCAGCGCATAAATTTGGCGTCTGATGGTGTTGCGTGTCACCGCCCGCTTGGCCCAGCGTTTGGGGACCACCGCACCAATTCGGTTATGCGGTGCAGGTGCTTTGACATGCAAGGCGAAATGGTCAGTGCTGGCGCGAACGCCTGCGTCCATGACCGCGTCAAACTCTGTTTTCAAGGTTATGCGCGTCAGACCCATCGAGGTTGCGCGGGTTGCGGTCAGAAAAAACCGACTCAGACAGCCAACCGTTTGCGGCCTTTGGCGCGTCGGGCATTGATGACAGCACGGCCGCCACGGGTTTTCATGCGAACCAAAAAGCCGTGGGTGCGCGCACGGCGGGTTTTCGAAGGTTGGTAAGTGCGTTTCATGGTCTGTGTCTCAAGTTCAAAGGTAAACCGTGCATTATCTCTGTTTTTGCCCTGTCCTTTGTGAAAATATGCTTTGGGTGTGATGGCTTACCAAAGAAATCCATGGTGCTGGTTGAAAAAACCCTGTTTCTGTGGATAAATTTTTGATAAAGTAGTCCGTATGCATTTATTCACCCGATCTATCCACAGTTTGCTCTGTACAGGCCTGCGCGCATGACCCAGACGGCTGTTCCCGCAGATGCGAACGATGCCGGTCAGGCATTGTGGCAGTCGTGTACCGAGTTATTGGCCCAAGAATTGCCAGAACAACAGTTCATCACGTGGATCAAGCCGCTGCAAGCCACGGTATCGGACGATTTTTCAAAATTGACCCTGGTGGTGGTCAACCGGTTCAAACTCGACTGGATCCGCGCCCAGTACGCGGCGCGCATCAGCGCCTTGTTGAACCAACTCTACGGTCAGCCGATACAGCTCGACTTTGCACTCATGGCCAAGGCCCCGGCGGCCAAAGTTTTACCGGTCCGTGGTCCCACAGATTCTGAAGAATTCACCGGCGTGTTGGCTGCCTCATCTAACGACACGGTGCTCAACGGTTTCAAGAACCGGCTCAACAGCAGTTTGTGCTTTGACAACTTGGTCGAAGGCACCGCCAACCGCATGGCCCGTGCCGCGGCCATGCATGTGGCCAATGTGCCCGGGCAGCTCTACAACCCGCTGTTCATTTATGGCGGTGTCGGGCTTGGCAAAACCCATTTGATGCATGCGGTTGGCAACCAATTGCTGCAAAACAAACCCGACGCCAAAGTGCTTTACATCCATGCCGAACAATTTGTGTCTGACGTGGTCAAGGCCTACCAGCGCAAAACCTTTGACGAGTTCAAACAGCATTACCACTCGCTGGACCTGTTGCTGATCGATGATGTCCAATTTTTTGCCAACAAAGACCGCACGCAAGAAGAATTTTTCAACGCATTTGAAGCCTTGCTGGCCAAAAAATCGCACATCGTGATGACAAGTGACACCTACCCAAAAGGATTGGCTGACATCCACGAACGGCTGGTGTCGCGGTTTGACTCGGGGTTGACTGTCGCGATCGAGCCGCCTGAGCTTGAAATGCGGGTGGCCATTTTGATCAACAAGTCCCGGTCTGAAGGCGCTGAAATGCCCGAAGAAGTGGCATTTTTCGTGGCGAAAAATGTGCGCTCCAACGTGCGCGAGCTGGAAGGCGCTTTGCGTAAAATCTTGGCGTATTCGCGCTTCAACCAAAAAGAAGTGTCCATTCAACTCGCGCGTGATGCCTTGCGCGATCTGCTGTCCATACAAAACCGCCAAATTTCCGTGGAAAACATCCAAAAAACAGTGGCTGATTACTACAAAATCAAAGTCGCTGACATGTATTCCAAGAAACGGCCTGCTTCCATCGCCCGACCACGCCAAATCGCCATGTACCTGGCCAAAGAGCTGACCCAAAAAAGCCTGCCGGAGATTGGTGAATTGTTTGGCGGGCGTGACCACACCACGGTGTTGCACGCGGTGCGCAAAATATCCGCTGAACGACAAACCGTGAGTGAATTGAACCAACAGCTCCATGTGCTTGAGCAAACCCTCAAAGGCTGACCCGTGACCTGTGCTTTTTCTAACTCTGTGGACAGTTTTGGAATAACTTCATGGTTATCCACAGGGTGTGTTGTTTTTGAAAAGTTGTTCATGTCCAGCATGGGGTATCCGTGTCACTTGCAAACAGTGTTTGGCGGTGCCCAAGTGCTTGATACAAAAGTGGAAAATACGCTTGTCCACACCAACTGGCCTTGCTTATCTACTACTGCTATTGATTAATAAAGAATTTAAGAAGAGGATGACATGATTGTCTTGAAAGCCACCCAAGCGCAAATCGTTGCGTCGCTGCAATCGGTTGCAGGCATCGTTGAACGTCGCCACACGTTGCCGATATTGGCCAATGTGATGTTGAAGAAAACCGGCGACTCGGTGCAATTGACCACCAGTGACCTTGAAATTCAAATCCGCACCGATGCGCAGTTGGGCGGCGACAGTGGAAATTTCAGCACCACGGTGGGTGCGCGCAAATTGATGGACATCTTGCGCTCGATGCCTGCCGATCAAACGGTCTCACTCGAAAGCAACCAAAACAAGTTGTTGCTCAAAAGCGGTAAGAGCCGGTTCACGCTGCAAACTCTGCCAGCGGAAGATTTCCCCTTGGTCCAAGAGTCGGCCAATTTCGGTCCTGTGTTCAGCGTGCCTCAGCAAACATTGAAAGCCTTGCTGCAGCAAGTCTCGTTTTCGATGGCGGTGCATGACATCCGTTACTACCTCAATGGCATTTTGTTTGTGGCCGAAGGCAAACAGCTCAGCTTGGTGGCCACCGATGGTCACCGCTTGGCTTACACATCCGCCACACTGGCTGTGGATGTGCCCAAACAAGAAGTCATCCTGCCGCGCAAAACCGTGCTCGAGTTGTTGCGTTTGCTCAGCGACAAAGAGGGTGACATTGCCATGCAATTTGCCACCAACCAGGCGCGTTTCAGTTTCGATGGCAAAGAACTCGTGACCAAATTGGTCGAAGGCAAATTCCCCGACTACAACCGTGTGATCCCAAAGAACCACAAAAACAGCATCACGGTCGGCAAAGCCGCGTTACTGACCATGTTGCAGCGCACTGCCATTTTGACCAGCGACAAGTTCAAAGGCGTGCGAATCAACCTAGACACCGGCGTCTTGCGCGTGGCTTCAAGCAATGCCGAGCAAGAAGAAGCGGTCGATGAAATGGAAGTGGATTACAGCGGCGAACCGATTGAAATTGGTTTCAATGTGTCCTACCTGATCGATGTCTTGGTCAACATGGACCAAGACATGGTTCGCATGGATTTGGCAGATTCCAACAGCTCTGTGCTGGTCACCATTCCCGACAATGCGTTTTTCAAATACGTTGTCATGCCGATGCGCATTTAACGGCTTTTCTCTTTGTGATGGACCAGCGCCCTCGGGTGCGTATTGAACAGATTTATGACAACCAACGACATGGACAGCAACGACCTCACGCAACCTGCGCCCACGCAGGGCGACCAGGCTTACGGCGAAAGCTCGATTCAAATTCTGGAGGGACTTGAGGCGGTCCGCAAACGCCCCGGCATGTACATCGGTGACACGTCGGACGGCACCGGGCTTCACCATCTGGTGTTTGAGGTGGTGGACAACTCCATCGACGAAGCACTGGCCGGGCACTGTGATGACATCGTTGTCACGATCCACTCAGACAACTCCATCAGCGTCACCGACAACGGCAGGGGCATTCCCACCGGCGTCAAGATGGATGACAAACATGAACCCAAGCGCAGCGCGGCAGAGATCGCGTTGACTGAACTGCATGCCGGTGGCAAGTTCAACCAAAACAGCTACAAGGTGTCAGGCGGATTGCATGGCGTCGGCGTGTCTTGTGTGAACGCTTTGTCCAAATGGCTGCGTTTGGTGGTGCGCCGAGACGGGCAGGTAT
>CANGZG010000021.1 GCA_947458415.1 Comamonadaceae bacterium
CAAACGCCACGGCGCTGGGGCGAATTTTGCATCGCAGGGCTCTTGGACTTGGTCTTTTCGACCTCGCGTCCTTGACGCACCAATTGGTTGATGGTTGGCATTGAAAACGTCCTTCAACGTTTGAACTGGGAAAGAAAAGGGATTCGGAAATTTCCGAAAAGCCTGACAGTATAGCAGTATGCGGCCAGTTGTCAGCCCAAAAGGCTGACTGAGGAAAAGTAACGCCAAAGCACTATTTGAGCCACAAGGTCAGGCTGTCCCAAGTCCGGCCAATGAAACCGGCCTCCTCGACGCCAGTCAGCGCCACCAAAGGGATGTCTGTCAGCGGGGTTTGGTCAAGCAGCACTTTCAAACTGGCCACCGACTGGTTTTTTTGCAACGGTGCCAGCAACGGGTCTGGGCGCGTGACCAAGGTTTTGATCTTGCCCGCCTGGCCCTGGGGCACGGCGACCACAATGGCTTGGTGCCTGCCCAGCCCCACTTGCGAGGCTTTGCCTTTGAATACCGCTGGCGTCACCACCGCTTGCCCAGCCTCAAACAACTTGATGCCGTCATACGCGGTATAGCCCCAGTTGAGCAACTTCTGCGCTTCCTCGGCACGGGCGTTTTCACTGGCTGCGCCCAACACAATCGCCAACAAACGGCGCCCTTGCAGGTTCGGGAAATCGCGCTTGGCGGTGGCCACCAAACAATAACCTGCCGCGTCCGTGTGACCGGTCTTCAAACCATCGACGGTGGGGTCGCGAAACAACAGCAAATTTCGGTTGCCGTCATTGGCCGCTGGTGTGCCGGGGTAGCGGTACTTTTTGATGGCGTAGTAACTCACATTGGAAGGGAAGTCGGTCATCAAACGGGTCGCCAGCGTGGCCAAGTCTCTGGCGGTGGTCAAGTGCCCGGTCTCGGTCAATCCTTCGGGGTTTTGGTAAGTGGTGTTTTTCATGCCCAAGGCCTGCGCTTGGGCATTCATCATTTGCACAAAATGTTCGCTGGTGCCGCCCACGCCTTCGGCCAAAGCCATGGTGGCGTCGTTGCCCGACTGGACAATCATGCCTTTGATCAAGTCCTCCACAGGGACTTGCATTTTGGGGTCAATGAACATGCGCGAGCCTGGCATCTTCCACGCCTTGGGGCTGACTGAGAAGGTTTGTTGCAAGCTGATTTTCTTTTGGCGCAGTGCATCAAATACCAAATAAGCGGTCATCAACTTGGTGAGCGATGCCGGCTCCACCAGTGTGTCGGCCTCTTTTTCTGCCAATACCTGCGATGCGCTGACATCGATCAATAAAAAAGAGCGTGCAGCGATCTCAGGTGGCTGAGGGGTTTGCGCAAACAACGCCGGGCACAAGCTCAGCAAGCCCAACAGAATCAGATTTTTCATATCGAACCGGGTAGCAGTCAAAGGGAAGTCAAGCCCTTAAGTGGCGCATGGCCAAGGATTTCAACAACGGCAATTGTCCATGAAAGAAATGCCCTGTGCCGGGCAAGACCATGACGGGCAATTGCTGTGGTCTGGCCCAATCCATCACCGCTGACAACGCCACGGTGTCGTCGCGCTCGCCGTGCACCACCCAAGCGCATTCGTGCGCCTCAGGCGGTAATGGGGGCGCAGAAAAATGGGTGACGGCCGTGCCCACCAACAAGATTTTTTGCACGCGCGCGCTTGGCCACAAGGATTGAACCGCCTGACATGCCACGAAAGCGCCGAAAGAAAAACCCGCCAACACCAAAGGCGTTTGTGCGGGCCATTGCGAGACCAGTTGCAACAGGTCTTCGGTCTCACCACGGCCTTCGTCATACACGCCTTGGCTGTCACCGACGCCGCGAAAATTGAACCGCAAGCAGTCCCAACCTTGGGCGACACAGGCCCGGGCCAAGGTTTGCACCACTTTGTTGTCCATGCTGCCGCCAAACAAAGGGTGAGGGTGGGCAACGACAGCCAAGCCCTTGGACAACCCGTGCGGTTGGTCAAGCACCGCCTGCACACGACCGCCGCCGGCATGCAAGGTCAGCGATTGGGTCGTTGCCGCCATGACATCAACGGCCCACGTTGTCAGGCAACATCAAGCGCTCAACCGGTTGCCCGTTTTGCAAATGCGACTCGATGATTTCATCGATGTCAGCCGTGTCGACAAACGTGTACCAAATGGCTTCGGGGTACACCACCATCACTGGCCCGCCGGCGCAGCGGTCCAGGCATCCGGCTTGGTTGACACGCACCCCTTGCGCACCATTGATGCCCAGTGCTTTCACTTTCGATTTGCAATGCTTCCACGCGGCTTGCGCTTGGTGATCGGTGCAACAGGCTTGGCCTTCTTCGCGTTGGTTCAGGCAGAAAAAAACATGGTGTTTGTAATAGCTGGGATGTGTCATGTTTGAATTTTAGGCGCGATGCCGGGTCGCTGATTCGCGCAACATGCGCCAGCCCGCCCAACCCAACAACCACCACGGCCACCAACCACTCAGCCACGAGGTCAGGCCATGAAAGCGAATGAATCGTCCCTGCTCCCAGGTTTGCATGGTTTGCTCAAAATAGGTGCTGACCGGCGACAAGTTCAACAGCAATAAGAGCAGCAATTGGGCACACCACAAAACCACCAACAAGCTGTGTTCTTGCCACTTGATCACCAACAGGCACAACAACACGGCGCAGCCCATGCCGCCCCACACCTGCGGCACCAACCAGTGCCAAGCATGTTCAGGACCGTAGGTCAAGGTGGCAGACAAACCGTTGGCCAAGACCGCCAACCCCAACACCAACCACACACCCGTGAGGCGCTGAGAAAAGCGTTGGCACACAGACAAGGTCAACAGGGCAGGCACCAACACGCCCAAGGTCACGCACAGCATTTCCAAGGTGGGTGTCATGGTCAAGGCATCGCTGAATTTAGCGATGCGACTTTCGAGCCCGGGAAACATGTCTTGCCAGATTTTTTCCAGCCGTTCCGACACATGGCCCAAACCGAAAGGGACCGTGACCGGGTACAACAAGGCCAACGGCCACAGCACCAGCAACACCAGGCTGCCGCTGGCGTCTGGCGTCAACCATTGATGGCGAAATTGCGACCAGTGGTAGAGCCAGCCGCGCTTTTCCAACACCAATGCCAAAGCCGCACCACACACAGCACCCAAGGTATTGAGCAGCCAATCCAATTGCGATGGCACCCGGGTGGGCAAGTAGGTTTGCAAACACTCCAAGCCGAAAGACAGCAAGCAAGCGCATGCCACTGCAAATGACAATGCCTGAATGCGTGACCACTGCGAGCGCACGGCTGCCAAACACCACCAAAAACCCAACGGCAAATAACCGAGCAGGTTGCTGAAAATATCAAACCAAGTGTTGTAAGCAGACCAAGGTGCGCCGACGAAAAACCATGGGGCAATGTCTTGGTTGCGCCAATCGTCAAACGGGTACAAGCTGGCATACACAATGACCAGCACACATAACCACGACAAGGCCCAAGCGGTGGTGCGGCGTCTGGCGACCATGGGCATTCAAGAGGGTTTGACCACCACCAACACCACGGCAGCCACCAACAACAGCACCGGGGCTTCGTTGAACCAGCGATACCAAACATGCGAATGCGAAGCCACACCGGATTCGAAATCACGCAAATGCTTGGCGCACCCATGGTGGTAACCGATGGCCAACACCACCGCCACCAATTTGCCCAGCATCCATGGGGTGGGTGGCATGCCGCCAATGCCATAAACCAACCAGAGCACCAAACCCAGTGCCAACGCTGGCCACATCAACAGCGTCATGAAACGCAACAATTTGCGGGCCATCAACAGCAAGCGTTCGCGCTCCGCCACCGATTCCGGTGGCACCATGGCCAGATTGACAAAGATTCGCGGCAAATAAAACAGTCCGGCAAACCAGCTCGCCACAAACACAATATGAAAGGCTTTGACCCACAACATGGCTTGAGTTTAGTGCCAAGGCTTGGCGGTGCATGCTCAGACGCAAGCAGGTGTTGATTCACTCGGGTTTCACCCCAAGGACGAACCGCTGGCATGCGGCACAATTTCCCCCATGACCATTCCTACCCCATACCCTGCCACCCGACTGCGCCGCTTGCGCCGCGATGACTTCACCCGTCGCCTCGTGCGAGAAAACGCCTTGAGCGTCAATGACCTGATCTACCCCGTGTTTGTGCTGGATGGCGAGAAAAAACGCGAAACCGTGGCTTCCATGCCCGGGGTCGAACGACTCAGTCTGGATTTGTTGCTGCCGGTCGCCGAAACCTGCGTGAAGCTGGGCATCCCTGTCATGGCCTTGTTCCCTGTCATTGACCCGGCTCTGAAAACACCGGATGGCCGCGAAGCCACCAACGCCACAGGTTTGGTGCCTCGCGTCGTGAAAAGTTTGAAACAGCATTTCCCCAACTTGGGGGTGATGACCGATGTCGCGCTGGACCCGTTCACCAGCCACGGCCAAGATGGTTTGCTGGATGACACGGGTTATATTTTGAACGACCCCACCGTGGAAGTGTTGGTGCAACAAGCCTTGACCCAAGCCGATGCTGGCGTGGACATCGTCGCGCCCAGCGACATGATGGACGGGCGCATCGGCGCGATCCGTCAAGCGCTGGAAGCCCATGGCCATGTGCACACCCGCATCATGGCTTACAGCGCCAAATACGCGAGTTCGTTTTATGGCCCGTTTCGCGACGCCGTCGGTTCGGCCGCCAATCTGGGCAAAAGCGACAAGAAGGTCTACCAAATGGACGCGGGCAACACCGATGAAGCGCTGCGCGAAGTGGCCATGGACATTGCCGAAGGCGCAGACATGGTGATGGTCAAGCCGGGCATGCCTTATTTGGACATCGTGCGGCGGGTGAAAGACACGTTCAGCATGCCCACGTTTGTGTACCAAGTCTCTGGTGAATACGCCATGCTCAAAGCGGCAGCGCAAAACGGTTGGCTGGACCACGACGGCGTGATGATGGAAAGTTTGCTGGCTTTCAAGCGCGCGGGTGCCGACGGCATATTGACTTACTTTGCCATCCAAGCCGCCGAAAAATTACGCCAGCAGGGCTGATTTTTTCGGCCGTCAAACGCCTAATTTGTCGATGAAAAAGCCAAGCGTGTGCTCGAGGGCCAACTCGCACGCAGCCGCGTCGTAACTGCCACGGTGGTCGCAATTGAAGCCGTGGTCAGCGTCATAAACCTCGACTTGCACATCTGGCTGAGCCACACGAAATGCGTCCACGGTGTCCATGGGTATGAGCGGATCGCGGTTGCCAAAATGCGCCAACACCGGACACAAGGGTTTGGCGTCTCGTTCTGGTGGCAGCGTCATGCCGCCGCCGTAATAAGTCACCGCGGCCTTGATGCCCGACAACTGGGTGGCTGCGCGCCAACTCAACAAACCACCCCAGCAATAACCAATCACACCGACTTGGCCCTTGTTGGCCATGGAAGCGTAGGTCACCGCGGCTTGGACATCGGCCATCACGCCGGGCGCGGGCAGTGCCTCCGCTTGGGTTTTGAGTGCGCGCCCTGCCGCCACGTCGTCTGCGGTGTAGCCCAAGTTCACGTGTTTTTTCAGTCGGGAAAAAGTCGCTGGGGCAATGACCAAAAATCCTGCCAACGCAAACCCATCGGCCACCGCGCGAATGTGCGCATTGACGCCAAAAATTTCTTGCAACAGCACGATGGCCGCGCGTGGCTCTCGTTTCGGTTGTGCGATGTAAGCCTCGCTGACAAAGCCGTCAGCAGCGCGCAAATCGATCATGTGTCCCATCTGGCCTCTCCTGTGTCCCGCATCAAGCAGCTTGCAAACGCCGTTGCAAAAATTCCAACCGGTCTTGGCCCCAGAACAATTCGCCATCGCAGACATAGGCGGGCGCGCCAAACACACCCAACTGCAAAGCCTCGTCGGTGTTCGCCTCGTAAATCGATTGCACCGAGGCGCTGGCTGCCTGAGACAAACGCGCCGTGTCCAAATGCTGCTCGGTCAACAATTCGGCCAGCACCAGCGGGTCGGCGATGTTGCGCTGCTGCGCCCACACCGCAGCCAACACTGCACCGCACAAACGCATGGCCGCATCCGCGCCATCGTGTTGGTTCACTGCAATCAACAACTTGGCCGCATCGTCACCGGCCACCGGAAAAAATTGGGGGTGCAGATGCAAAGGCATGTTGAGGTGGTCGGCAAACCGTTTCAATTCAATCAAGCGGTAAGCCTGACGCTGTGCCGAACGCTGGCCGACGGGCAAGCCACCCGTGAGTGGAAAGATTTTGCCCAGGTCCATGGGTTTGAGGCGAACCGTGGCGCCAGCTTGTGCGGCCATGTGCACCAACCTCGCATGACCAAAATAGGTCCAAGGGCTTTGCGGGACTAAAAAGTAATCGATGGTCTTGGACATGGTGGCTTTCAATCGTGTTATCTTTTTGAACATCAGCTCGGCTCTTGCAGCCAAGTTGCCATCCTACTATTTCCATCGTGACAGCCATTCGCCGGAGCCCTTGTGAACAAACCATCCACGCCCCCTCTTGTATTGATCACCGGCGGCAGCCGCGGCATCGGTGCGGCTTGCGCCTTGCTGGCAGCCAGCCAAGGCTGGTCTGTGGCGGTCAATTACACGCGGGATGCCAAGGCCGCAGATCAGGTGGTGGCGCAAATCCGAGCCCAAGGCGGCCAAGCCCAATCGTTCCAAGCCGATGTCGGCATCGAGGCGGACATCCTGCGCTTGTTCAACGACGTGGACCAGGCCATGGGCCGCATCACAGGCTTGGTCAACAACGCCGGTGTGGTCGACGTGGCCTGTCGGGTGGAAGACATGTCATGGCAACGGCTGGAACGCATGATGCGAATCAACGTATTGGGCAGTTTTGCGTGCGCTGCACAAGCGGTCAAGCGCATGAGCACCCAGCACGGTGGGCATGGCGGCAGCATCGTCAACCTCAGCAGCGCGGCCGCCACCTTGGGCGCGCCCAACCAATATGTCGACTATGCCGCCAGCAAGGGGGCGATTGACACGTTCACCATGGGCTTGGCCAAAGAGGTGGCAACCGAAGGCATTCGGGTCAACGGCGTGCGCCCGGGACTGATCCTCACCGACATACACGCCAGCGGCGGTCAACCCGAGCGCGCCCATCAATTGGCCAACCAAGTGCCGATGCAACGACCTGGCACGGCCGAAGAAGTGGCGCAGGCCGTGGTCTGGTTGCTGAGCGATGCGGCGTCGTATGTGACCGCCAGCATGGTCAATGTCGGTGGTGGCCGTTGATGGCGGACATCCACATCTTTTGGGAAGACATGCAGGCAGGGCAAGTGCGCGCGCTCGGCAGCATCTCGCCGACGCGCGAAGAAATCATCGCGTTTGCCTCGCAATTTGACCCGCAACCCTTTCACTTGGACGATGAGGCAGCCAAAGCCTCGGTGTTCGGCGCGTTGTGTGCCAGCGGTTGGCATACCTGTGCCATGGCGATGCGCTTGATGGTCACCGAATTCCTGTGCCAAACCTCCAGCATGGGCTCTCCCGGTTTGGAGCAGATCAAATGGCTCAAACCTGTGTTCCCCAACGACCAGTTGCGCTTGCAAACCACCGTGCTGGAAACCAAACCCATGGGCAAGCGGCCTGACATCGGCATGACCCGCAATGCGTGGGAAATGTTCAATCAACATGGCGACAAGGTATTGCACATGGAAGGCTGGGGCATGTTCAAGCGCCGCACACCGGCTGACGTTTCTGGATAATGGCTCCCACCCTTCACCTCCTAAGCAGAGACACGCCATGCACACCCCCCAGATTGGTCACCACATCAACGGCTTGCCCGTTCACGGACACAGCCCGCGCACCCAAGCAGTGACCAACCCGGCCACCGGCGTGGTCACTGGTCACGTTGAGTTGGCCTCTGACAAAGACGTGCAACAAGCCGTGGCCGCGGCACAGGCCGCATTCCCCGCTTGGTCAGATGCGCCACCGCTGCGCCGTGCGCGCGTCATGTTTCGGTTTTTAGAGTTACTGCACCAACACAAAGATGCGCTGGCACACGCCATCACCGCAGAACACGGCAAGGTGTTCACCGATGCGCAAGGCGAAGTCGCCAGAGGCATAGACATCGTCGAATTCGCCACGGGCATCCCGCAATTGCTCAAAGGCGATTTCACCGAACAAGTGGCCAATGGCATTGACAACTGGACGATGCGTCAGCCGTTGGGTGTGGTCGCCGGCATCACGCCGTTCAATTTCCCCGTGATGGTGCCCATGTGGATGTTCCCCTTGGCCTTGGCATGCGGCAACACGTTCGTGCTCAAGCCCAGTCCGCTGGACCCCACACCGTCTTTGATGATGGCCGATTTACTCCAGCAGGCAGGCTTGCCCGATGGTGTGTTCAACGTGGTGCAAGGCGACAAAACGGCGGTGGATGCCCTGTTGGCACACCCCGATGTCAAAGCGGTGAGCTTTGTTGGCTCCACACCGATTGCCAACCACATTTATGAAACCGGTGCGCGACATGGCAAACGGGTTCAGGCATTGGGCGGCGCCAAAAACCACATGGTGGTGATGCCCGATGCCGACCTTGACCAAGCAGTGGATGCATTGATCGGTGCGGCCTATGGCTCTGCGGGCGAGCGGTGCATGGCCATTTCGGTGGCTGTGCTGGTCGGTGAGGTGGCAGACCAGATCATGCCCAAGTTGGTGCAACGCACGCAGGCTTTGAAAATATTGAACGGTGAAAACTTGGCCGCAGAAATGGGCCCGATCGTGACCCGCGCGGCACTTGAACGCATCACTGGCTGCATTGAACAAGGCGTCAACGAAGGTGCCAAGTTGTTGGTCGACGGCAGAGGGTTTGACGGCAAACACGCCGGCGAGGGTTGCGACAACGGCTTCTGGTTAGGCGGCTCGTTGTTTGACCATGTCACCACCGACATGCGCATTTACCAAGAAGAAATTTTCGGTCCGGTGTTGGCCTGCGTGCGTGTGCCCGATTTCGCCACCGCGGTGCGCATCATCAACGACCATGAATTCGGCAACGGCGTGAGTTGCTTCACACGCGACGGCCATGTGGCGCGCGAATTCAGTCGCCGCATTCAAGTGGGCATGGTTGGCATCAATGTGCCCATCCCAGTGCCGATGGCGTGGCATGGCTTTGGCGGCTGGAAACGCTCGGTGTTTGGCGACACCCACGCGTATGGTGAAGAAGGCGTGCGTTTCTACACCAAACAAAAATCGGTGATGCAGCGTTGGCCAGAAAGCACGCCCAAGGGCGCTGAGTTCGTGATGCCAACCTCCACCTGACATGAGCGACACGCAGTTCGATTACATCATCGTCGGTGCGGGCACCGCTGGCTGTTTGTTGGCGAATCGGCTCAGCGCCGATGCATCCAAGCGCGTGTTGTTGATCGAAGCCGGTCGCAAAGACGATTACCACTGGGTGCACATTCCCGTGGGCTATTTGTATTGCATCGGCAACCCACGCACTGATTGGCTTTATCAGACCGAACCCGCCGACGGCCTCAATGGACGCAGCTTGCGTTACCCACGCGGCAAAGTATTGGGTGGCTGCTCGAGCATCAACGGCATGATTTACATGCGCGGTCAATCGCGCGATTACGACCAGTGGGCCCAGATCACGGGGGACGATCGTTGGAATTGGCAACACTGTCTGCCCTATTTCAAATTGCACGAAGACCACCATGCCGGTGCCGATGAACTGCACGGCGCCAAAGGCACGCCTGCCGAGGTGTTGCAACAAGGCCAGGCGCTTTACCACCGAACCTTGCGCCACCGACAAGCCGGTGGCGAATGGCGGATTGAAAAGCAACGCCTGCGCTGGGACATCTTGGATGCATTTGCCCAAGCCGCGGTGCAAGCTGGCATCCCTGCCACCGCCGATTTCAACCGAGGCAACAACGAAGGCGTTGGCTATTTCGAAGTGAACCAAAAAAGCGGTTGGCGATGGAACACCGCCAAAGCGTTTTTGCGGCCCACCTGTTATGGCCGTCCCAATTTCGAAATGTGGACCCATGCGCAAGTCTCGCGCTTGCTGCTGGAGACCAGCGCCGATGGCCGCGTTCGCTGTACTGGCGTCGAAACCTTCAACGGCCACCAAATGGTGCAGGCCCATGCCAAGCATGCGGTGGTGTTGTGTGCCGGCGCGATTGGCACACCGCAACTGTTGCAACTGTCTGGCATCGGTGCCGCGCCGATGTTGCAAGCTCTTGGCATCCCACCGGTGGTGGCATTGCCCGGTGTGGGTGCCAATTTGCAAGACCATTTGCAAATCCGCGCGGTGTTCAAAGTCAAAGGCGTCAAAACCCTCAACACCTTGGCCAACAGTTGGTGGGGCAAAGCGGCGATCGGCTTGGAATACCTGTTGCATCGCAGCGGTCCGATGAGCATGGCACCGTCCCAACTGGGCGCATTCACCCGCAGCGACCCCTCGCAAGCGTGGCCCAACATCGAATACCACGTACAACCTTTGAGCCTTGACGCTTTCGGCGAACCGCTTCACCGTTTCCCCGCGTTCACGGCCAGCGTGTGCAATCTGAACCCCAGCAGCCGTGGCACAGTGAACATCCACAGCCCTGATTTCACACAAGCCCCGCACATTGCCCCGAATTATTTGTCGACCGAAGACGACCGCCGCGTGGCGGCCGATTCCTTGCGCGTCACGCGACGCATCGCCGCGCAGCCCGCTTTGGCGGCATATGCGCCCGAGGAATGGAAACCCGGCACGCAATTTCAAACCGATGATGAACTGGCACGGCTGGCGGGCGACATTGGCACCACGATTTTTCATCCGGTCGGCACAGCCCGCATGGGACGCAGCGATGACCCGATGGCGGTGGTCGACAGTGAATTGCGTGTGCGCGATGGCCGTGGTGGTGTGGTGGCCGGATTGCGCATTGCCGATGCCTCGGTGATGCCCGTGATCACCAGTGGCAACACCAACAGTCCCGTGCTGATGATTGCCGAACGTGCTGCCGAGTTATTGGCTGTCGATGCCGCTGAATTCGGGTAATCACCAGTCATTGGGTGCGGGCACATGGCCTACATTTCATTCACTCTGCGCTGTGCACTCCAAGGCATGGCTCACGGGGGTCTGAGGAGACAACATTGCGCAACTTCCACAAGGCGGTATGCGCAACATGAGAAAAGCACCGCACAACGGTGCTTTTTTTTCGACAGAAAGTTTTGAGCAATGGACATTTTGCTGGTCAGCCTGATGTCGGCGCTGGCCGGCTTTGTCGATGCGGTGGTTGGCGGCGGCGGGTTGATTTTGGTGCCGGCCTTGTTTGCGGCTTATCCCTCGGCACCACCCGCCAGTTTGCTGGGCACCAACAAATCCGCCTCCATTTGGGGCACCTTGTTTGCCGCGTGGCAATACAACCGGCGTGTTCAACTGGCATGGAAAGCATTGCTGTGGGCCAGTGTGTTGGCATTCATGGGTTCCTGGGCGGGCGCGCATGTGCTGACCTTGGTGTCGCCGCATTATTTGCGTCAAGCCTTGCCTGCTGTGTTGATCGCTTTGTTGGGCTATACCTTGTGGAACAAACAACTGGGACACGACCATGCACCGCGTTTCCATGCGCGCCAACAAGCCACTTACATGGCCATGATTGGCGGGGCGATCGGTTTTTACGACGGTTTTTTTGGCCCGGGCACAGGCAGTTTTTTGGTGTTCTTGTTGGTGCGCGTGCTGGGATTTGATTTCTTGCAAGCATCGGCGCACAGCAAGGTGATGAATTTCTCCAGCAATTTGGCCGCCGTGTTGTTGCTGTCTTGGCAAGGCCATGTTTGGTGGCACATCGGCATTCCACTGGCACTGGCGAATGTGGCAGGCAGCTTGCTTGGCAGTCACATGGCCTTGCGCCATGGCGCCGTGTTTGTCAGGTGGTTGTTTATCTTGGTGGTCGCTGCGCTGACCCTCAAAACCGCGCGCGACGCCTGGTTCATTTGACTCAAGGTTCTTCGTCGTCAATGCTGGGTTCGGCGGGCACGCTGACCGCCTTGGGCGGCCAAGGCATGGACGACACGGGTCGGCGTTTGCCAATCGGACGGGTGGCTTGCCCTATCCGCACTGCCTCCATGTCCTCGGCAGAGGGATACAAGCCAAGCAGCACAAAATCAAACACCCGCCGCGCAATAGGTGCCGAGCTTTGTGCGCCAAAGCCACCATTCTCAACCACCAAAGCCAACGCCACCTTGGGGTTCTCCGCGGGCGCATAAGCCACGAACAACGCATGGTCACGCAAACGTTCCTCCACTTTGCTGACCTCGTATTTTTCGTTTTGCTTGATGGTGAACACCTGCGCCGTGCCTGTTTTGCCGCCGCTGGTGTACTCTGCACCGGCAAAACTGCTGGCAGAGGTGCCCTCGATATTGACCCCGACCATGGCATTGCGGATGATCTCTAAATCTTCGGGCTTGAACCCCAGTAGCTGGGGCGGGTCTTTGACCACCACTTGTTTTTCTTTGGTCTCAATGTCGACGACTTCACGCACCAAATGGGGTTTGCTGCGGTAACCGTTGCTGGCCAAAATCGACACCGCTTGTGCCAATTGCAACATGGTGAAGCTGTTGTAGCCTTGGCCAATGCCCAGGGAGATGGTTTCGCCCGAGTACCAGCGCTGTTGCTCGGGCTTTTTATAGGTTTTTTGTTTCCACTCAGTGGAAGGCAAGATGCCGTGCGATTCGCCTTGGATGTCAATGCCTGTGAGTTGTCCAAAACCGAACAGCCGCATTTGTTCATGAATCAGGTCAACGCCCATGTCGCGCGCCAACAAGTAGTAATAGGTGTCGCAGGACTGCACAATCGATTTGTACATGTCAACCGAGCCGTGTCCGCTTTCTTTGTCGTCTCGAAACTTGTGGCTGCCAAACATGAAGTAGCCCGGGTCAAAAATCGTTTGCTCGGGGTTGCGCTTGCTGGTGTTGAGCGCCGCCAACGACATGAACGGTTTGTAGGTTGAGCCCGGCGGGTAAGTGCCTCTGAGCGCACGGTTAAGCAATGGCTTGTCCAAGGACTGGTTGAGCTTTTGCCAATTCTCGGTGTCAATGCCTTCGACAAACAAATTGGGATCAAACGTCGGCTTGCTGACGAATGCCAGCACCTCGCCGTTGCTGGGGTCGATCGCCACCAACGCACCGCGTCTGGCACCAAACATTTCCTCCACCAGTTGCTGCAGCTTGATGTCAATCGACAAAACCACCGTGTTGCCAGGCGTGGCCGGGCTGCTGCGCAGGCGGCGCACCGCGTGCCCGCCGGCGGAGGTTTCCATTTCATGCACCCCCGTGATGCCATGCAATTGGCGCTCATAGCTTTGCTCCACACCGAGTTTGCCGATGTAGTCTGTGCCACGGTAATTGCCTGCGTCTTCTTGGTCCTCGAGTTTTTCTTTTTCAGCTTGGTTGATGCGCCCGATGTAGCCAATCACATGGCTGGCCAATTCGTTGTAGGGGTAGTTGCGAAACAATCGCGCACGGATTTCCACGCCAGGAAAGCGATAGCGCTGGGCCGCAAAACGCGCCACCTCTTCATCGCTCAAGCGTGTGCGAATCGGCACCGATTCGAAGCTTTTGGATTCTTCACGCAGTTTGCGAAACCGGCGTTTGTCGCGGCCTTGTATGTCAATCAGCTCGGACAATTTGTCAATCACCACGTCCAGCGGCTCCACCAATTTTGAGGGCGTGATCTCTAAGGTGTAGGCCGAGTAATTGGTGGCCAACACAATGCCGTTGCGGTCCATGATGACGCCACGGTTGGGCACGATGGGAACAATCGCAGTGCGGTTGCTCTCGGCTTGGGCATTCAATTCTTGGTAGCGCCACAACTGCAAATACACCAGACGGATGAAAAGCAAACCAAACGCCACCAACACAAACAAGCTGGCCACCATCACACGCGCTCTGAAGCGTCGAAGATCGTATTCGACGTTGCGCAGCAAGCTCATAGCGGCCGGTGCTTGTCAGGGTCTGGCGCGCGGCGTTGGGGAGCCAGCAACAACACGGTGATGACAGGCCACATCAAGGCTTGCAACACAGGCGGCAACAAAAAATCCCAACCGGGAAACAAACCACCGGCGGCGATCCGCACGGAGAGTTCAAGCAACTGAGCCGCCATGAACACGGGCAGCACTTGCAAAGCTTGAGAGGGCACGTCAAACCACAAAATACGGCGATGGATCATGGTGGCCAAGTAGCCTTGAACGGTGTAGGTCAGCGCATGTTGTCCCAGCAATGAAGTTTGGTGTACATCGGTCAACAAGCCCAACAAGAACGCCACGCCGACACCGACTTTGAGCGGTTGATGGATCGCCCAAAACACCAACACCAATGCCAGCCAATCAGGTGCCCAAGCGGCATTTCCCAACCATGACATGCTTTGCAACATGTCAAGCAAAAATGAAAACAACAAGGTCAGCAGCATGAACAACGGACTGACCGGCAAGAGCAACTGCTGACCACGCGGCATGATCATCATTTGCCTCCTTTGGCAACCGGTGGCGCAGACGGCGGCAAGTCGTTGAAACCGGGCAATGCAAATTTGATCGGTTCAAGCACCATCACATGACGCGCACCTTGCACCCTGGCCATGGACTCACACAAGATGCGGGCGAATACCGTGTCCGCACGGCGCTCAATTTTGACCACCTTGGCCACTGGAATGCCTGGCGGGTACACGCCATCGACACCGCTGGTGGTGAGCATGTCGCCTTCCTCGATGTCCGCATTGGTGGCCATGTAGCGAAGTTCGAGCAAGGGCGCACCACCGAATTCGCCAAAGGCCACACCGCGTGCGCCGGTGCGGGTGTTGAGCACAGGAATCGAATGCTCTCGGTCGGTGACCAGCGTGATCTCGCTCACCAATGGGTGCACCCGCGTGACCTGACCCAAGATGCCTTGGTCGTCCATCACCGGTGAGCTGGCTTGGATGCCGTGGTTGGCCCCTTTGTTCAAAATCATTTTGCGGGTGAAAGGGTCTGCCGCTTCGTAAAGCACCTCGGCGGCCTTGGCTGAAGTCGGATAGCGTTGCCCCAATTCCAACAAGCTGCGAAGGTGGTTATTTTCTAAAGTGAGTTGCTCAACTTGGCTGGCACTCACCGATTGGGCCAACAATTTTGCCTTGGCCTGTTCGACCGCACTCAAGGCTTCTTGTTTGCTTTCAAACACGTCATCCACGTGGTCCCAAATCACTTGCGGACGAAGCGCAAGCCATTGCACGGGATACACGACCAAGGACAGCGCCCATCGGGCTGGCTGCACGATGTTGTAGCGCAAATCGGCAAACATCAAACCACAAGACAGGCTGCTGAACAAAACCAGCTTGGTGAGCGCAGACGTGCCTTGTTTGAAGAAAGGCGGTGGCGTGCGATCCAGCGAGCCGAGTGGCATTTATTCGCTGGTGAAAATCGAGCCCAGCCGCTCCATGCGCTCCAGTGCCAGTCCGCAACCGCGCACCACACAGGTCAGCGGGTCTTCGGCCACCAGCACAGGCAAGCCAGTCTCCTCGGCCATCAAGCGGTCCAGGTCACGCAACAACGCGCCGCCGCCGGTGAGCATCATGCCGCGTTCGGCGATGTCTGCGCCCAATTCTGGCGGGGTTTGTTCCAACGCATTTTTGACTGCCGACACAATGTTGTTCAGCGGATCGGTCAAGGCTTCCAAAATTTCGTTCGAAGAAATGGTGAAAGAGCGTGGCACACCTTCAGACAGGTTGCGGCCCTTGACTTCCATCTCGCGCACTTCACTGCCCGGGAACGCAGAGCCGATTTGTTTTTTGATGGCTTCCGCGGTGGGCTCACCAATCAACATGCCGTAATTGCGGCGGATGTAGTTGATGATGGCCTCGTCAAATTTGTCGCCACCCACACGCACGCTGCCTTTGTAGACCATGCCGCCCAAAGAAATCACGCCGACTTCGGTGGTGCCGCCGCCAATGTCAACCACCATGGAACCGCTGGCGTCGCTGACCGGCAAACCCGCGCCAATGGCCGCGGCCATGGGCTCTTCAATCAAATAAACCTCGGAGGCACCGGCGCCCAATGCAGATTCACGGATGGCGCGTCGCTCAACTTGGGTTGAGCCGCAAGGCACGCAAATGATGATGCGCGGACTGGGCTTGAGCAAGGACCGAGGGTGCACCATCTTGATGAATTGCTTGAGCATTTGCTCGGTCACCGTGAAGTCGGCGATCACGCCATCTTTCATCGGACGAATGGCTTCGATGTTGCCGGGGACTTTGCCGAGCATGGCCTTGGCTTCATGGCCGACGGCTTGTATGCTTTTTTTGCCTTGTGGCCCGCCTTCGTGGCGGATGGACACCACTGACGGCTCATCCAACACAATACCGCGGTCTCTCACATAAATCAGGGTGTTGGCGGTGCCCAAGTCAATGGCCAAGTCGGTGGAGAAATACCGACGAAATGCTCCAAACATCACAATCCTCTCTGGGTAATTCCAGTAAAGGCGAGATAATACCTGAACACCCTTACTCCCCATGGCGGTTCAGGCCGTTTTTGATTTTTCGCTTATGTCTTTGACACCCCACGATATCCAACGCTTGGCGCAACTCTCGCGGTTGCAGTTTGACGCCCCAACCGCCGAACGCATGCTTGGCCAACTCAATGGTTTTTTTGAGATCGTCGAACAAATGCGCGCAGTAGACACCAATGGCGTGGTGCCGATGGCGCATCCGTTGGATGCCATGCACGGTTTGCGCCAAACCATTGCCGACACCGACGAGCATGGCATGACGCTGCGTTTGCGCGACGACCTGGTCAGCGAAACCAATCAACGTGATGCCAACATGCAAAACGCGCCCGCCAAAGACCGGGGCTTGTTTTTGGTGCCGAAAGTGATCGAGTAAGCCATGGCTGATTTGCACGACATGACAGTCGCCGAATTGGCGGCGGGTCTTAAACAAAGAGATTTCAGCGCGGTCGAATTGGCCAAGCGTTTTTTGGCACGCATGGGCGGCAACCCGCACAACGCGTTTTTGGACATCGACAGCGAAGTGACATTGGCGCAGGCCACAGCCTCTGATCAAAAAATTGCCGATGGCACTGCCGGCCCATTAGAGGGCGTGCCGATTGCGCACAAAGACATTTTTGTCACCCGCGAATTCGCCACCACCGCGGGCTCGCACATGTTGAAAAACTACCGCTCACCATTTGACGCCACGGTGGTGCAGCGATTGCGCGAAGCCGGCATGGTGAGCTTGGGCAAGCTCAATTGCGACGAGTTCGCCATGGGCTCGGCCAACGAAAATTCGGCTTACGGTGCAGTCACCAACCCTTGGGACACCACACGCATTCCTGGCGGCTCGTCGGGTGGCAGCGCGGCCGCCGTGGCTGCTCGCTTGGCACCTGCGGCCACTGGCACCGACACCGGCGGCTCCATTCGCCAACCCGCTGCGTTTTGCGGCATCACTGGTATCAAACCCACTTACGGTCGTGCATCGCGTTACGGCATGGTGGCATTTGCATCCAGCTTGGACCAGGCCGGTCCGATGGCGCGCAGTGCAGAAGATTGCGCCTTGTTGTTGTCGGCGATGTGCGGGCCCGACTTGGACCGAGACTCGACTTCATTGAATGTCGCCAATGAAGACTTTTCCCGACTGCTTGTCTTGCCTGCAAGTGACAAACCTTTGGCAAAAGCGGGCAAAGATGGCAGTGCTTTGCGCATCGGGGTGCCAGACCATTGGCTGGCATGGGAAGAGGGGCATGCGTCAGCTCAAGTGGATGGTTGCTCACCCGCCGTTCGCGTCGCCATACAAAATGCATTGCACGCTTACGAACAACTCGGCGCAGTGGTGCAAAGCATTCCCTTGCCCCACACACAACTTTCGATTCCTGTGTACTACATCGTGTGTGCAGCCGAAGCCTCCAGTAACTTGAGCCGTTTTGACGGCGTGAAATTCGGTCACCGTGCCAAAGAGTTTTCTGACCTGGCCGACATGTACCAACGCACCCGTTCTGAAGGGTTTGGTGATGAAGTCAAACGCCGCATCATGATTGGCAGCTATGTGTTGTCACACGGCTATTACGACGCCTACTATTTGCAAGCGCAAAAAATTCGACGCCTGATCGCAGACGGTTTTCAAACCGCGTTCGCACAATGTGACGTGATTGCCGGACCCGTCGCGCCCACCACCGCATGGAAACTTGGCGACAAAGCCAATGACCCGGTCGCCAACTACCTGGCCGACATCTTCACCTTGCCTGCGTCACTCGCCGGGCTGCCTTGCATGAGCATCCCTGTGGGTTTGGGTGACACAGGCTTGCCTGTCGGCTTGCAACTGATTGGCAATTATTTGCAAGAAGCATCGCTGTTGAATCTGGCGCATCGCTTTCAGCAAGTGACGCAACATCACTTGGCCAAACCGGAGGGTGTGTAAATGGGCGCCGCCAAATTGGTTCATGGGTATGAAGTGGTGATCGGGTTCGAAACCCACGCGCAACTCTCGACGCAAAGCAAAATTTTCAGTCGCGCCTCCACGGCCTTTGGTGCGCAAGCCAACACGCAAGCTTGCGGGGTGGACTTGGCCTTGCCGGGCACGTTACCCGTGATGAACAAAGGCGCGGTCGAGCGCGCCATCGAACTCGGACTGGCGTTGGGCTCGCACATCGCAGAGCGCAGCGTGTTCGCGCGCAAAAATTATTTCTACCCTGATTTGCCCAAGGGCTACCAAATCAGTCAATTTGAAATCCCCGTGGTCCAAGGCGGCTCGGTGTCTTTCTTTTTGGGTGAAGAGAAAAAAACCGTGCGTTTGGTGCGGGCACATTTGGAGGAGGATGCGGGCAAGTCGTTGCATGAAGACTTCATTGGTCAATCCGGGATTGACTTGAACCGCGCAGGCACACCACTGCTGGAAATCGTGACCGAGCCCGATATCCGCTCCAGCGAAGAAGCCGTGGCGTATGCGAAAGAGTTGCACAAAATCGTCACGTGGATTGGCATTTGCGACGGGAACATGCAAGAGGGCAGTTTCCGTTGTGACGCCAACGTGTCGGTGCGCAAACCCGGCGCACCGCTGGGCACACGGCGTGAAATCAAAAACTTGAACAGCTTCAAGTTCATGCAACAAGCCATCGACTATGAAGTGCGTTGGCAGATCGAGCAAATTGAAGACGGCCATGCCATTCAACAAGCCACGGTCCTGTTCAACCCTGACACTGGCGAGACCCGCGCCATGCGCACGAAAGAAGATGCGGCGGATTACCGTTACTTCCCCGACCCGGATTTGCCACCGCTGGTGATTTCACGCGACTGGGTGGAGCGCGTGCGCAGCGAGATGGCCGAATTGCCCCGCGTGATGGCAGAACGGTTTGTGACGCAACACGGATTGCCCGAGTACGACGCGACCACGCTCACGCAAAGCAAAGCCATGGCGGCTTATTTTGAAGACACCGCTCGGGCTTGTGGTCAGCCCAAATTGGCCAGCAACTGGATCATGGGCGAGTTGTCGCGCCGCATGAATGCAGATGACTTGGGCATTGATCAATCACCAGTCAGCGCCACTCAACTCGCTGCGTTGATCAACCGGATCACGGACAACACCATCAGCAACAGTGCAGCCAAACAGGTGTTTGATGTGATGTGGACCGAAGGCGGTGATGTCGACAGCATCATCGAAGCCAAAGGCCTCAAACAAATGAACGACACCGGCGCTTTGGAGGCCCTCATTGACGAAGTGCTCGCTGCCAACCCCCAAAATGTGGAAGAGTACAAGGCCGGCAACACCAAAGCCTTGAACGGGCTGGTCGGGCCGATCATGAAAGCCAGCAAGGGTAAGGCGAACCCTGCGCAAGTCAATGCGTTGTTGCTCAAAAAACTCGGTTGACTCTGACAACACAGTGATTCTGACCAAGTGGCAAGCAAGTACCACTCACACAATCTGAACGCACCGCACTGACAGCCAGAAGCGCATTCCCCTCAAACTCGGGAAACATCAGTTTGACACGGGGTCGTCCTTTGGACTACTATTGGGGTTTGCAATTTGAGTGGGATGAAAGCAAAAGCGAGTACTGTTTTTTGCAGCGGGGGTTTGATTTCGCCTATGCCAGTCAAGCCTTTCAAGATCCTCAGCAACGGGTGCAAGCCGATACACGATGGGAGTATGGCGAACAACGGTTTCAATTGCTGGGCCAAATCGATGGCCGGGTGTTTGTGGTGATTTTTGCAGAGCGCACCACACGCATTCGAATCATTTCAGCACGAAAAGCAAATTCAAGGGAGATCAAGTTTTATGAACACCAACCTCGATCGCTTTAAGTTACCTCGCACAAAAAAAATGCCTGTTGGCAAAGTTGATTTGGTCAGGGTAGATGCCACCACAGCATCCCAAATTCGCCGGCATCAACGCGATGACAGCCTGCAAGCCCAAGCCGATGGCGCTGCCTATGTGCGCGGAATCCGGGAGCGGTTAGGATTTTCTCAATCTGAATTTGCTGCACGCATCAACATACCTCTGGATACATTGCGCAACTGGGAACAAGGTAAACGTAAACCGACAGGTGCCGCCTCGGCATTACTCAAAATTCTGGACAAAGCGCCTAAAGCAGCTCTGCATGCATTGGTTTGAATGTGAGGCTTCACACTGAAAAGCATTCATTCCCATGCCAACCCCCCTCATCCTCATCCCAGGCTTGATGTGCGACCACAGCGTGTGGTCACCCTTATTGCCTTTGCTTGCCCATCAACAAATTCAAATCGCTGACCATGGCGACAGCGACTCGTTGGTTGAGATGGCGCGTCGCTTGCTGAACAACGCGCCACCTTCGTTTGATGTGGCAGGCCACTCCATGGGTGGTCGGGTGGCTTTAGAGGTG
>CANGZG010000022.1 GCA_947458415.1 Comamonadaceae bacterium
CTGCAGAATTACTAGGAGCCGACTATTTCGATGGAACAGATGTTATTCCAAGAGAAATGGACATCACCCCCGGCATGCGCATGGCGGGCATTCCCCTCCATAAACTCAAAATGCATCTTGATTGGTCTGCCACCGAAAAATGGAAACTGGGTGTGTCAATGCTTGCCAACTCCAGCATAGTGACGCAAGGCAACGAGGATGGAAACATCACAACAGATGTTGGCGGAAATGCCAAAGTCAAAGGCTATGCCATATTCAATCTGAAAACCTCTTACGCGATTCAAAAAGGGTTTGAGGTATTTGGAAAAATCGATAACGTATTCAACAGACGCTATGAAACTTACGCCATGTTGGCTGCCGACAACTTGTACGACGACAATGACCAAACCCTGTCCAAATTCGTCGCCCCAGGCGCAACTCGGACTTACATGGCAGGTTTACGGTTGAAATTCTGACCTGCTGAACACCTTCACACCCAGCCCCCAAACCTGCCCCTAGAAAGGCAGGTTTTTTTCAGAAACCGCCACCTGAAATCACGCCATGGCGTTGCGCCAAATGCACCATGGCGGCCAAAGTGTGCACTTCCAATTTTTCTTTGATTTGGGTTTGGTGGTTAGACACGGTTTTTTGACTCAAATGCATCATGTCTGCACAATCGGTGACGCTGTGACCCAGTGTCAATAAACGCAATATTTCATACTCGCGCGGGGTAAGGCTCGCCACACGCTTGACTTCATCATTCAAGTTTTGCGTTCCTGAATGTTGGGATGCTGATTCGCTGTTGAATGGCCTGCCAGCATGCACCTCGTGTACGGCGAGCACCAAGGCATCGGGCTGTGCATTTTTGGACACAAACCCACTGGCCCCGCTTTGAAACACCCTTTCGATCAAGGGAGGCGAGTCGTACATGCTGCAGACCAGCAACCGCGCCATGGGATAGCGAACCCGGATTTTTTGTACCAAACCCAATCCACCCACCCCTGGCATCGACACATCGGTGATGGTGACATCGGGCGAGTGCAATGCAAACGCCTGATACGCTTCATCCGCATTGCCTGCCTCAGCCACCACGTCTATGCCCTCGTCTTGTGTCAACAAACGCGCATAACCTGCCCGCACCACAGGGTGATCGTCTACCAACAGCACCCGGATCATGCCCACTCCAACGGCAACTTGATGCGTATGTGCACACCTTTGCCCTCTTGCGATTGCCAATTGAATTCACCCTTCAAACTGGCCACCCGCTCTTGCATGCCTAACAAACCAAAGCCATGCTGAAACGCATCGCTGTGGCGCGTCCCTTTGCCGTTGTCTTGGATGGACAGCAAGAGTTCACGCGTATCTGATACCCAAAGCTTCACATCGGCCTCGGTGGCTTGGGCATGGCGGGCCACATTGGTCAAAGCCTCTTGCACCAGGCGGTACACGGTCACAGACAAATAATCGGACAAAGGTTCTGGCAGGGTGTGAATGTCACATGGACAGCGCACACCTGTGCTGGCTTGCCATTGCTGACACAAGGCAGACAAAGCATCTGCCAGACCCATGCTGTCGAGCACCATCGGTCGCAGTTGCAACAACATGTGGCGCGTGATCTCAGACAACTGTTGGGCAGACTGGGCAATGCGCTGGGCAGATTGGCCAACGCCTGCAGGGTCCATTTTCCCCATGCCGATCACAGCCGCTTCGGTGCGAATCGCTGTGCAAGTTTGGCCCATTTCGTCATGCAACTCACGCGCGAGTGCACGCCGCTCATCCTCTTGTGCGGTGAACAGCCTTTGCGCCAAATCGCTGTTGTGACGAAGCAGTTCCTGCACGCGCTGCTCAGAGCGGATGCGCTCTTGCAATTCCACATTGGCCTCCACGCTGCGACGCCATGAATACCAAGCCAAACCAATAGACAGAACCAAAAATGAAAAGGGCCATTCGTCTAACTCAATGCTTTCATAGACATGGCTGTATTCAAAAATATGCTCGGACAACTCCCATTGGGACGCCACGAACCCAAAGATGACCGTGAGCACCAACACCGAAACCATGTCTGTGAGAGGTTTGTGTAACTTCATTCAGCTAACCGTTGTTGCGTTACCTGCCATTCTATGTGCCTGCAGCGCAAAATGTTCTTTCAACTGGCGATGAACAATCTTGCCTGTGGCGGTTCGCGGCATGTCGGCCGCCGCCAAGAACCGGATGACCCGGGGTTGCTTATAGCCCGCCAGTTGGTGTTTGCACCACTGCTTGAGTTCGTCTTCTTGGCAATGGGCATGGGCTTTGAGCACCACCACGGCCTGCACGGTTTCGCCCCATTTTTCGTGCGGCATGCCGATCACAGCCACTTCTTGTACCGCTGGGTGTGCGGCCAACACGGCTTCAACCTCCGAAGGATAAATGTTTTCTCCGCCGCTGATGATCATGTTGCTTTTGCGGTCCATCAACCAAATGAACCCGTCTTCATCGCGACGCGCCATGTCACCGACCGAGCACCAAGCGCCGGCGTAAGCCTGTTGTGTTTTTTCAGGCGCGTTCCAATAGCCTTCGAAGGCGTATGGCGTGCATGAATACAACTCGCCCACTTCGCCGTCTGGGACTTCTTGTCGTTGTTCATTCATGATTTTGATCGGGCCACTGCCGGCCCATTCACGCCCCACCGAGCCGAGTTTGGTGAGCTGTTCTTGCGGTCGCAAGATCGTCACCCAGCCTGCTTCGGT
Source organism: Comamonadaceae bacterium (assembly GCA_947458415.1). GTDB lineage: Bacteria > Pseudomonadota > Gammaproteobacteria > Burkholderiales > Burkholderiaceae_C > Limnohabitans. The sequence continues at coordinate 2,709 of CANGZG010000022.1, forward strand.
GGACCCATAGAGCTCGTACAACTGTCCATTCGGGAACAGTGTTTGGATGTCGCGCTTGAGGCTTTCATTGGCCGGCGCAGATGAAATCAACAACCTGGCCACACTGCCAGTGGCGAATTGACGGCTGGTGTCCGCCGACAACGCCAACATCATGATGTAGTGGGTCGGCACCAGCGAAGTGAAGGTGATGCCTTCTTGGCTGAGCCATTGCATGACGCGCACTGGGTCGAAACTCACGCTGTCATCAACCACAATGCACGCGCCCAAATGCATGAACGTGTTGGCAAAGTACAGCGAATTGGCGTGGCACAAGGGCATGACCAACAGGGCTTTGTCTTCTTTGGTGAAACCCATTTCCATCGCCGTGGCATAGGCGATCAAGGTGCTGGCCTCGTGGCTGCGTATCGCGCCTTTGGGTTTGCCTGTGGTGCCCGAGGTGTACATCAATGCGCACGTGTCATTGGGTTGCACGGTCGGCCACTGCGTGGGTATTGTTGCGTGAGCCATCAAGGCTTCATAGTCCAGCCAACCACTCAGCGTTTCCCCGCCCAACTGCACACAGGCTTTCAGGCCCAACGTTGGCCACACCGCTTGCACTTTGTCTTGCAACAACGAGGTGCAAATCAATGCGACTGCTTGCGCATCGCCCAAGATGTAACCAATTTCATGGCCCACGAGCCGAAAGTTGATCGGCAAAGCCACCAAGCCGGCGCGGGCCAAAGCCACATAAATTTCCAACCATTCGACGCAGTTGTGGGCCAGCACGCCCACCCGGTCACCGGCGGACACACCTTGCGCGAGCAATCCCGCGGCCAACTGGTCAGCGCGGTGGTTCCACTGGGCAAATGTCAAACGGCGGCGCGAATCCATGGCGCCGATGTCGTTCGGTCGCAGGCGAGCATGCGTGCGAACCATGTCTGAGATGTTGAAAAGCTGTTTCACGTCAAGGTTTTCCAAGGTTTGGGCTGAAAAAATTGTCAGAACCGGATTGAAATACAGTATTCTGAATTCAGAATACACTAAGTATATTCTCTGGTTTCCCGGAAAACATGCCGGGCGAACTTGGTTGCCGCCCTTGGCCTGAGGGCCTTTCACCCTGTCCAACATCCATTTTTTGCAAAGAAACACGCCATGCATGCCCAAGCTGACCCTGCCGACCACGGTTCTGTGGCCACCGTCATCGCCCGTTTTTTGAAGTCCCAAGGGGTACAGCGGGTCTATGGTTTGTGTGGCGGTCACATCATGCCGATTTGGATGGCGCTGGATGCACAAGGCATTCGCATCATCGATGTCAGGGACGAACGCGCAGCCGTTTACATGGCGCATGCCGACGCTGATTTGACGGGCACGCTTGGCGTGGCGCTGGTGACCGCCGGTCCCGGTGTGACCAATGCCATGACCGGCATCGCCAATGCGCATGTATCGCGCGCGCCTGTGCTGGTGATTTCCGGTACGCCACCGATGGCGCAAGAGCACCGTGGCGCTTTGCAAGACATGGCGCATACCGAGTTGGTGGCGTCCATCACGCGCATGGCCAGAACCGTGCGCCACCCCGCCTTGGCATTGGCCACCTTGAACGAAGCCACCAGCCGCGCGTTTGGACACGGCAACGAACCGGGGCCGGTTTACTTGGACTTTCCGGTCGATGTCTTGCGCAGCAACCCGCCCGCGTCGGTCTTGCTGGCAGAACATTTCAAACACATCACAGCGCCAGTGACATTGCCAGGTCAAGCCGATGTCGAGGCTGCCGTGGCATTGCTGTGGCAAGCCAAACGTCCGCTGGTGATCACGGGTCGCGGCGCGAAAGGTGCGTCAGCGCCGTTGCAACAGTTGCTGAGCATGACGGGTGCGGCCTATTTGGACACGGGTGAAAGCCGGGGCTTGGTTCCACCCGACCACCCCAGCGTGGTCGCTGCCATGCGCGGCAACGTCATGGGGCAGGCCGATGTGGTGGTGACGATCGGTCGCAAACTCGATTTCCAACTCGCCTATGGATCACCTGCCGTGTTCGGTCAAGCGCGCTTTCTGCGCATCGCCGACAACAGCGCCGAGCTGCGCGACAACCGCCGGGGTGAAGTGGAATTGCTCGCCAGCGTGGCGCCCACCTTGCAAGCGATTTGCGATGCCGCTGCACAACGCAAACCGCAAACCGATAGCGCGTGGCTTGCGGGCTTGCGCCAACAACATTTGGCCAGGGCCGACAAATTGAAGCTCAGCATGCAGCAAGCACCGAATGGCTCGGACGGTTTGATGCACCCGAACAAAGTGTTGGCTGCGGTGCAAGACGTGTTGCCGCCACATGCCGTGGTTGTCGCCGATGGGGGAGATTTTTTAAGCTTTGCCCGCGTCGGTTTGCAATCTGACGGCTACCTTGACCCCGGCCCGCTGGGATGCATTGGTGTGGGCACGCCGTTTGGTGTGGCCGCCAGTTTGGCTTGTCCTGACCGTCCGGTGGTGGTGGTCACTGGCGACGGTGCATTCGGTTTCAATGCCATGGAAATCGACACCGCTGTCAGACACAAAGCGCCCGTGTTGGTCATTGTGGCCAACAATGGTTCGTGGGCGATTGAGGTCAGAGACCAGCAACAAAACCACGGCAAGGTCGTTGGCACCCGATTGCAATTTGCCGACCACGCGGCCATGGCGCGCGCCTTTGGCATGCATGCACAACGGGTTGAAAAAGCCGAGGACTTGCCAGCCGCATTGGCACTGGCCATGCAAAACCGCCCTGCGCTGCTCGATGTGCTGGTGACGCCTGAGGCAGAATCCTCGGACGCCAAGTCAGGGCTGGCATGGGTGCCAGACCTGCAAGCTTTGGCCGCGTGGGATGACCAGGAACGCAAATGGCGACACATGGACGGAGCCCATCCACCTGATGGCAGGTAAAATACAAAGCGACAAAATGAAAATCATTGCGGTACAACCCAATTTGGTTGAGCAAGTTCACGAAGCCATTCTGGTTGAAATTTCATCGGGCAAATTGACCCCTGGTACCCGCATCATTCAAGAGCAAATCGCGACGGAATTGGGCGTCTCACGACAACCTGTGCAACAAGCCTTGCTGTTGTTGCGCAACCAAGGTTTGTTGCGCGATGCACCGGGACGCGGTTTGATCGTGGCGCCGCTGGACCCGGACTACATTCGGCAGATGTATGAAATCCGCGCCGTACTGGAAGGCTTGGCATTTCGCAAAGCCGCTGAAAACAACTCACACATCGCACGCAGCCAAGGCATGGCCTTGATTGAAAAAGGCAGGAAAGCGGTTCAAAAAGGCGCGGTCTCTGACTTGATCAGCACCGACATGGCATTTCACCATTTTGTGTATGGCTTGTCTGACAACCTGTTGATCGCACCGACGATGGACACACACTGGACCTATACCCAACGCGTGATGGGTGAAGTGTTGATGATGGATGAAAAGCCCAGAGACATCTGGCATCAGCACGAAGAGTTACTGCAAATCATCATCGATGGTGATGGCGATGCGGCAGAAGCCAAAGCCAGACAACACATCACTGAGGCCGCCAGCTTCATCATTTCGCGCATCAGTTCAACTTGATGCGCGGCTCACCAATGGTTGCGCAGTTCGCGCAATTTGGTGAACACCGTTTCTTCATCGATGTCAGCCGGCAAGTCTGGGAAATCCACCCGCAATTGCGCTTTCACAGTGGTTTGATCCAGCCTGAAGAACGTGTTGATCTCGCGCTCGGTTTGCAAAGTGGTGACATGCGCTTGGTTGATATCTTGACCGGTGACTTGCTGCAATAAATCGCAGGCAGCTTGGTTGTCAGGTTCACGGTTGAGCGTGAATCGCAAATTGTTTTCAATGTAATCGTGTCCAGGATAAATGCGGGTGTTGGCAGGCAAGCGGTTCAACTGCTCGCTGAAGGTCCGGTACAAGGCCTGCACATTGCCACCGTTGTGGCAATTGCCTGCGCCAGCATTGAACAAGGTGTCGCCCGAAAACAAAGCGGGTTGGTCGGTATGCGCCACCAAACACACATGGCACAAGGTGTGACCCGGTGTGTCCAGCGTTTCGAGCTCAACGGTTTTTCCCACCTTGATCACATCACCCGCGATCAACCCGCGAAACATGCCGGGGATGGCATGCGCGGCCTTGGCATGGGCCAACACTTTGGCACCGGTGGCCTCCACGATGGCTTGGTTACCCCCAATGTGATCAAAGTGTTCATGTGTGTTCAAAATTTGGGTGATCTCCCAGCCATGCGCTTTGGCGGTTTGCAAGCACTGTTCACTGTCGAGTGGATCGATGGCCAATGCCTCGCCAGTTTGCGAACACGCCACCAGGTAATTGAAATTGCGGTAGGGATTGGCAGTCCAAATTTGTTTAACGATCATGGCGGTTGGTCGGTGTGTTGAATGACGTGGGCAATGCTATCGCCAATTTCATCATTTGGTCACATGACGAATTTATGCTTGATGTATAGCAAGTATGTGAACCCTTCATTTTGCTTTGCATCCACCATCAACAGGAAATGTATGCATTACAGAGCTGTCTTTATTTCTGATTTGCACTTGGGAACGCCAGGTTGTCAGGCTGATGCATTACTTGATTTTTTAAAGTCACACACCAGCGACTCTTTGTATTTGATAGGCGACATTGTCGACGGCTGGCAATTGCGGCGCAAATGGTACTGGCCGCAAACACACAATGACGTGGTTCAAAAATTGTTAAAACGTGTTCGCAAAGGTTGTCGAGTGGTTTACATCCCTGGCAACCATGACGAATTTGCACGGCATTTTGTTGAACACCATTTCGGTGGCATTGAGGTGAGCGAAGAATATTCACACACCTTGGTTGACGGGCGCAAGCTGTGGTTGATCCACGGCGACTATTTTGATGCCGTGGTGCAATACGCCAAATGGCTGGCCTATGTGGGCGACAGCTTGTACGAATTGACCTTGCGACTGAACCGGCATTTCAACCGTGCACGGGCCAAATTAGGCTTGCCCTATTGGTCGTTGTCTGCGTACTTGAAAGGCAAAGTCAAAAAGGCCTTGACATTTGTCACTGACTTTGAAAACGCGGTGGCGCACGAGGCCAAAAAGCGGGGCTACCAAGGTGTGGTGTGCGGCCATATTCACAAAGCCGAGATCCGCATGATCGACGATGTCTTGTATTGCAATGATGGTGATTGGGTAGAAAGCCGATCGGCGCTGGTGGAACACATGGATGGCACACTGGAGTTGGTCTACTGGGATCAAGTGATCGATTTCTTGCCTGTCAAACAATTGCTCAGAGAACCTGCAGAACTGGTCACTTAAAGCCTGCATCCCTCACAGATGCCAAAAGGTTTTTATGCGCTGATCACCGGCCAATGTGTGTCAGCGTTGGCAGACAATGCATTGCTGTTGCTCGTGATTGCATTACTGCAGTTGCAAGGCTATCCAGCGTTTTGGATCCCGCTGCTCAAGCTGTTTTTCACGGTGTCATACGTGCTGTTTGGCCCCTGGGTGGGTTCCTTAGCTGACACATGGTCAAAACACCGCCTGTTGCAACAGGCCAATGCACTCAAATTGTTTGCATGCCTGGGTTTGTTGGCAGGCATCCATCCACTTGTTGCATTTGCCCTGACGGGCTTGGGTGCGGCTGTGTATTCGCCTGCCAAATATGGCTGGATCACCGAGATGGTGGAAACAGACCAATTGCTCAAAGCCAATGGTTGGTTAGAAGTGACCACGGTGTGTGCCATCTTGTTGGGTGTGATGCTTGGCGGCTTGTTGGTATCGAACCACTGGCTCAGCCTTGGGTGGGTTCAAACTTCAGTTGATTGGATCGACATTGGCAACCCATTGTCAGCCTCCATGGCCGTGATTTGCTTGATGTACGGCTTGTCAGCTTTGATGACCTTAGGGGTCCCCAGTTCAAACAAGCGCTACGCCAGCACCCAATGGGACATCCCCCACATCTGGCGTAATTTTTGTGAAGACCAACGACAGCTTTGGCGAGACCCCTTGGGGTTTGTCAGTTTGTCAATCACCACTTTGTTCTGGGGCGTGAGTGCTTGCATGCAATTGTTGGTGTTGGCATGGGCGCAATCCATGTTGCAACTCAGTTTGTCGCAGGCCACTTATTTGCAAGCATGCACTGCGATCGGTGTCGTGGCGGGTGCGATAGCGGCAGGCCGCTGGGTGCCATTGAAGAATGCCACTGCGGTCTTGGGGGCAGGCGTCGCCATGGGCGTTTTGTTGCCCTTGATGCTCTTCATCAAAGAATGGAACTTTGCTTTGGCATTGACGCTGTTACTGGGCGGCTTGGGTGGTTTCTTGGTGGTTCCCATGAACGCATTGCTGCAAGCCCGCGGTGCATTGCTGCTGAGCGCAGGCCGTTCAATTTCAGTGCAAAACACCTGTGAGAATGTGAGTATTTTGTTGATGCTCGGTGTGTACAGTTTCTTGATTTACATCGAGTGCAGTTTATCTACCGTGGTGATGGGCTTGGCTGCTGTGGTTGCTTTGGGTGCCGGGTGTTTGATGGTCAAACATGCAAGAGACAACAGCGCACCATTCAAGTCGTCAGCAAGCGACTCACGGTAACTTCAACAAAGCTTCGCCCATTTTGATCTGCTTGCCCTCTTGAATATCAGCTGCCAACGTGAACGACTGGGGAGCAAACACAATGATGGTCGACCCGTGCTGAAACCATCCCAGCTCTTGACCCTTTTCAAATGCACTGTCGCACTGGACATCCAGTGGACCAGCGTATGCCGCTGAAAACAGCGTATCCAAGGCATGCAAACGGATACTGGCGACCAGCACGGCGGCCACTGGAACCAATGCCACTTTGTGTGCCGACGATCCAATCTCGACTTCCAGCAATGCCCTTTCGTTTTTGCAAAACAATTTTTCAACCCGCTTCAATGCAATCGGGTTCACATTCCAGGTGTCGCCGGAAAAATACTTGACCCGTTTGAGTTTGCCATGGTGGGGCGCGTGAAAACGGTGGTACATGGAAGACGTGATGCGAATGGTGACAAACCAGCCGTTTTCCCATTCTGCAAGCGACACGTCTTTGCCCAATAACTCTTCCAGCCTGTAGGGGAAACCTTTGGCTTGGTAGAGCTGCCCCGATTCAACTTTGCCCACCGCACCCACAATGCCGTCGCATGGGCTGATGAATACATTTGGATTCGAGTCGATTGGCCTCACGCCGGGTTTCAATTCTCTGATGAAGCAGTCGTGCAAGCTCTCGAACTGGGACTTTTTGGCCTCAGACAAATCCAGGTCTGCAAAAGAACGCCAAATGGACAGCGAGGCATCTCGCACCCAAGGGTGCTTGATCTGGCTGAACCAGCCCATGAATTGGGTCAGGGCCAACCTGGGTATGCGGTTGGTCAACAGGAAATTCAAATTTTCGTTGGCGCCTACTTTATGAAGGGCATGTTTGATAGTCATCATTTTTTAACTCAGCGGTAATACAAAGGAGGTTTTAAGGAATCTGCACATGGAAACCATCAACGGAATTGAATCTGGTCTGATACTGACAGCCACTGCGTTTGCAGGTCTTTTGTTGGCAAAGAAACTTCACACACGGCTTCAACTGTCCATGGCCAAGCATCCCTCATTGGGTGGGCATTTGAGAATGGCAAAGCGGGTGGCATCTTGGATTCCCGGTTATTCATACAGCAACCCGCATTGGCTCAGTGCAGACGGTGCGCCGACACAGATTGCACAGCAAAGAAAACATGCGATTGAACAATTGGGTCAACGTTTGCAAAACAAATCGCCAAATACCTTGGCTGTCTCGTCCGAGCTCAAGCCCTTGGTATCGGATTTGCAATTGATCAGCGAGTACCGCGTGCCATTTCAATTCAGAGACATGATGCACCAGCACATACGGCTGGGAAGCGTTTGGCGCGAGAGCGAAGGCAGCTACCTGATTGACATGGACGGCAACCGGTTCATCGATGTCACCGGCAGTTACGGTGTCAATTTGTTTGGCACAGACTTTTACAAACAATGCATTGCACAAGGCGTCGAGCTGGCCGAAAAATTGGGACCCGTCTTGGGTTCTTACCACCCTTGTGTGTTGGACAACGCCCAGCAATTGTGCGAGTTGTCTGGCATGGAAGAAGTGTCTTTTCACATGTCTGGCACGGAAGCCGTGATGCAAGCAGTTCGCTTGGCCAGATACCACACAGGCAAAAAGAAATTGGTGCGCTTTACCGGGGCCTACCATGGGTGGTGGGATGACGTGCAGCCCGGGCCGGGAAACCCGATGCCGCCGTCTTCCCATACTTTGACGCTCAACGACATGCATCCCAACACGTTGCGCGTGTTGCGTAACCGAAATGACATTGCGTGTGTGCTGATCAATCCGTTGCAGGCCATGCACCCGAACAAAGCCGCACCGACTGATTCGACCTTGGTTGACTCCAGCAGGCATGTCCATTTCGACAAAGGTGCTTACACCGATTGGCTGCAACAGCTTAGAAAAGTCTGCACAGACAAAGGTATCGCTTTGATCATGGATGAGGTATTCATGGGTTTTCGACTGGCGCCAGGTGGCGCACAAGCTTATTTCCAAGTCAAAGCCGACATGGTCACCTACGGCAAAACACTGGGTGGTGGATTGCCTGTGGGGGTGGTGTGCGGTCTGTCCAAATGGATGCGTCGCTTCAACGCGGACAAACCTGCGCAGTTGTGTTTTGCCAGAGGAACTTTCAATGCACATCCCTATGTCATGGCAACCATGAATGTGTTTTTGAAAGCCATGCAGACCCCAGAGGTCAAAGACATGTATGCCCAAGCAAGTCAGCGCTGGGCCGAACGTTTGAGTACGCTGAACAGACGTCTGGCGCAAGGGCAACTGCCTGTGAAAGTGGCTGGCATGGAAACCGTGTGGTCTATTCTTTACAACACCCCCAGCCGCTACAACTGGATGTTCCAGTTTTATTTGCGTGATCAAGGCGTGGCCTTGAGCTGGGTGGGCTCGGGAAGGATGATTTTCAATTTCGGGATGGATGACAACGACTTTGAGATATTCATGCAGCGGTTTGTCAAAGCCGCTGAATCGATGCGGGATGACGGTTGGTGGTGGACAGACGCTCAACTCTCCAACCGCCATATTCGCCAATCAGTCTTCAAGGAAATCTTGAGAATGAAATACTTGGCTGCTCAGTGAACCGAGGTACGGACATGGTCCATGGGATCAATCCACTCACCACGCAACACATACACAGGTGACTTGTAGTACATCTTGATGTCATGCACCGGGTCAGTGATGATCTTCAGTGCCCAAGCCAGGCCTGCTTGCAGGCTGTCTTGGTGCCACAGTTGAAGCACGCGAAACACCAGCCCTGCCACGCCTAAAAACAACCACAGGATTCCAGTGATGCGAACAGGCGTGTCTTCATACATCTCAGGAACAGCCCATGTGAGCACGGCCGGTGTCCAATAGGCCAATACAGGAATCAAAGCACACACAGTCAGCAACACCACTTTTCGTTGCAGGTTGTATCCCACTTTGATGTCTTCCTTGTGCTCATGGGTAGCCATGTTGACTTCGTCGTAGCCCTTGGGCTCGAACACAAAATGACCCAATTGACGGGTGGTCATGGAAATGAGCCACGCAATCAGTGCTGAGACCACGGGATCGATGAACAGATACGCATAAGCCACCAAAAATGAAATGGCACTGATCAAATGCAGCGTCTGGTTGATGCGGCTGTGGTGGTAGTAACGGTGGTCATCCCAGCGCTGCGTTTCGAGTGTTTTTAAGAATTGCTTCATACATGCTCCCAAAAAATCAGTTGTGCAATTTGCCTTTTGACTTTCACATGATTGAGTGAATTTTTGATGACATGCAATTGAATTTATCTGGTCATGAATTTGACACGACTGTTTCACAAAACCGTCGCGATCAAACACCATACTTCCACCATGGATACACATTTACACATACAGCGCTTGGCACAAGAGCGTCAACGTTTGAAGATTTCAGTGGTAACCGAAACGTATCCGCCAGACATCAATGGCGTGGCCATGACACTGGCCCGAATCGTCAACGGATTGGTGAGCAATGGTCATGACATTTTGTTGATCAGACCCAAACATTTCAAGCACGATGCACCCAGTGACCGTGAAGGTTTTCAAGAAAAATTGGTGCATGGCTTACCGATCCCGTTTTACAAACAATTGCGAATGGGATTGCCTTCCAAAAAGGAATTGCTGCGCTTGTGGACTTTCAACCGGCCCGACATGGTGCACATTGCCACCGAAGGACCGTTGGGATGGTCAGCCTTGCAGGCCGCCAGAAAATTGCGCTTGCCTGTCAGCACCGACTTCAGAACCAATTTCCATGCCTACAGCAACCATTACAAAATTGGTTGGCTGAGTTCAGCCATTCTTTCCTACCTGAAAAAATTCCACAACGCTGCCAACGTCACCATGGTGCCGACCAGCCAATTGGAATGCGAATTGCATTCGGTAGGTTTTGAAAATTTGCACATCGTCCCCAGGGGCATTGACACGCGGTTGTTTCATCCGCGCAAAAGAAGTCTCAGCCTGCGACAGCGTTGGGGCGTCGATGAACAAACCACGGTCATGTTGTATGTGGGTCGTTTGGCTGCCGAGAAAAACCTGCCCTTGGTGATTCAATCGCATGAAATGGCCAAGAAAATTTCACCACTGACCAAGTTGGTGTTGGTAGGGGATGGCCCATTGATGGCAGAGCTTCGCCACAAATACCCTGACATCATTTTTTCTGGCTTCAAAACCGGCGAAGAGTTGGCCATGCATTACGCCAGTGCAGACATGTTTGTGTTTGCCAGCCAAACTGAAACATTTGGCAATGTCACGCTTGAAGCCATGGCGTCCGGCTTGGCTGTGGTGGCGTTTAACCATGCCGCTGCATCCGAATTGATACTCAGCGGGCAAAACGGCATGCTGGCCGCACAAAACACAGACATTCACTTTGAAATGGCTGTTCAAGCCATGTTGAACAACCCGTTTTTGATGAATGAACTGAAAATCAATGCGGTTGAAACAGCGCGCAACTTCAGCTGGGAATCTATTGTGGAACGAACTGAATCCGTGTTCCTTGATGTCATCTCGAACCACCGTTCACCGGTTCATGTCGGGCTCAAATCACCCTTGTCCCTGGTCAGCTCAAACACTTACGCTGACCCGACGCAAATTTAAACCACTTCAGCGCCTAAATGCACTGAAGCGGTGATGAAATTTGTCATTCAGTTACACACTGCGCAGTGAGTCAAACGGTGGCAGTGCTGTCTTCTTCTCGCCTGATGACACGCGTCACAGAGGCATCTGTTGGGTTTGCGGTTTGAAGCACTGTCTGTGATGTGCGCTGGGTCCGCAACACCTTGCTTTCACCACGACCAATGCCATGGTACTCAATGCCTTTGTCATGCATGCGCAAAGGGTCAAACAAATTTCTGCCATCAAAAATCACCGGTTGTTTCAGTGATTGTTTGATCAGCTCAAAGTCGGGTGCTTTGAACTGTCGCCATTCAGTCATGATGACCAGTACATCTGCATTTTGCAGCGCAGCCTCTTTGGTTCCGCACAATTGCAACAAGGCTTGTTGGCCATAGATGCGCTGGGTTTCTTCCATGGCGGCTGGGTCATAGGCTTGCACTTTGGCACCTGCATCCCACAACGCCTCCATCAGCACTCTGCTGGGGGCTTCACGCATGTCGTCGGTGTTGGGTTTGAATGCCAAACCCCACAATGCCACGGTTTTGCCTTTCAAGCCATTGCCAAAGAAAGCGCTCAATTTTTCGAACATGATCTTCTTCTGTGCGGCATTGCGCGATTGAACCGCGTTCAAAATCATTGGCTCATAACCCATTTGCTCAGCGGTTTTCACCAATGCGCTGACATCTTTTGGAAAGCAACTGCCACCGTAACCTGCACCGGCATAAATGAAGTGATAGCCGATTCTTTGGTCACTGCCGATGCCCTGACGCACTGATTCAATGTCTGCACCCACCGCGTCAGCCAAGTTGGCCATTTCATTCATGAAACTGATGCGTGTCGCCAGCATGCAATTGGCCGCATATTTGGTGAGTTCTGCGCTTTTGACATCCATCACAATGATCTTGTCATGGTTGCGGTTGAAGGGTTCATAGAGCTCACGCAATGTGTTTTCAGCGCGTTGGCTTTTCGTGCCTATCACGATGCGGTCAGGTCTCTGGCAATCCGCCACGGCTGCCCCTTCCTTCAAAAACTCAGGGTTCGAAACCACATCAAATTCAACATTCAATCGACGCGCCTGAAGTTGTGCGCAGATAGCCTGCTCTACCTTGTCGGCTGTACCGACAGGCACGGTTGATTTATTCACCACCACCACGGGTTGGCTGATGTATCCACCGATGGTGTTAGCCACTTTGATGACATGGCTCAAATCTGCACTGCCGTCTTCGTCCATGGGGGTTCCCACCGCGATGAAAATGACATCTGCATCCTCCATGCCAGCGGTCGCATCTGTTGTGAATGCCATTCTTTTTTCTGACAAATTGCTTTTGACAATGCTGTCTAAGCCAGGCTCAAAAATACCGACTTCACCTTCATTGAGTTTGCTGATTTTTGACTGGTCTATGTCGATGCATGTGACGGAGTGACCAGCATCTGCCAACACGGCACCTTGCACCAAACCCACATAGCCTGTTCCAAACACACATACTTTCATGTTGACTCCTGTTTTGCAGATGCTATGTTTGAACTGTGACAAATCCTTTATTGATTCATGAACATTTAATGAATGAGATTCGTCATTGACATGACATGTTTTCAGCGCATGATGGATTTTTGGCAAGGGATTGAGCAGTCATGGATTTGATTTTTTGGCGGCATGCAGAAGCGGTTGAACCAACAGATGGGGAAACTGACAGTGACCGTCCTTTGAGTGCACGGGGCGAACGACAAGCCTTGCGAATGTCCAAGTGGCTTGAGCGTCAACTACCTGAAAGTGCAAAAATTCTTTGCTGTCCCACCATGCGGGCAGAACAAACGGTTTACCCATTGGGGCGCAAATACAAATGCCGTGATGAGCTTTCACCCAATGCGTTACCTGCCGATGTGTTGAAGTTGGTTAACTGGCCCAACAACAAACAAACCATCCTCTTGGTGTCGCATCAACCGCTGATTGGCCATTTGGTTTGTCAATTACTGGGCATTCACACCCAAGAATTGAGCATCAAAAAATGTTCAATTTGGTGGTTGCGCAGCAAACTCTCGGCAGACGGACAAATTCAAGTGAATTTGGTCACTGTGCAAACCCCAGACATGCTTTAAGACGCTGTCAAACCAAAGCAGCACTCAATATTTTTCAGGCACCATCATTTGCGCTGGCACAGGATGACGTATGTAGTCGGGGTTTCGCACACGGGCTGGCAGTTCAATCTCTTGGTGTGGGATCTCATGGTAATTGAACTGTGACAGCAAATGGTCAATGCAATTGAGCCGTGCACGTTTTTTGTCAACCGCTTGAACCACCCACCATGGCGCTTCATGAATGTGCGTGCGTTCGATCATGGTTTCTTTGGCGCGCGTGTAATCTTCCCAGCGGCGGCGACTTTCTAAATCCATGGGGCTGAGTTTCCATTGTTTCAATGGGTCATGGATGCGACCCAAGAACCGGGCATGCTGCTCGTCGTCCGTGATGGAAAACCAATACTTCAGCAATGTGATGCCGCTTCGCACAAGCATTTTTTCAAACTCCGGCACGGTCCGAAAAAATTCTTCGTATTCGTCATCCGTGCAAAAGCCCATGACACGCTCCACACCTGCTCGGTTGTACCAACTGCGGTCGAACAACACAATTTCGCCTGCAGCAGGTAAATGCGTGACATAACGCTGGAAATACCATTGGGTTCGCTCGCGGTCATTCGGCGCAGGCAGTGCAGTGACACGACAAACCCGTGGGTTCAAACGTTGCGTGATGCGTTTGATGACGCCGCCCTTGCCTGCTGCATCTCGTCCCTCAAACAAAATCACGACTTTTTGTTTGCTTGCCACGACCCAGTCTTGCAGTTTGACGAGTTCACCTTGCAATCGCAACAACTCTCGAAAATACAAAGCCCTGGCTCTTTTTTCTTCATCACTGGCATGAACACTGTTTTCATTCACACCGTCATCGATGGTCAGTTCCAGTTCTTCGTCAATCGAGTCAAGCAAATCCTCTCGAATTTTCTTTAACTGCAAAGCATCAAGTTGATTGTTTTTTTCCATGAAGCTGTTCCTTGGTGGACTGTCGTCAATCCAAACCCATGCAATTGGCGTAAAAAGTGACGGTGGCAGGCCAATCTGAAAAGATGCCGCGTATGCCAACCTGTTTGGCCAAAACATCCAACACCTTCAAGATATCGCCTTCATTTTGAATGACCGGGGTGACTGATTGAAAGTACCACCCTCCTTTGCCAGTTGCCATGATTCCAGAGCGTTCAAGCGACCAAGTCATGATGTCTAAACCCGCCGTTTTGATGTTCTTGGCATGTGCCGAGGGCACGATGGTTTGGTTGTCTAATGCCAACAACGCAAACAATGGCGGTGCCACTATGTTCACGCCTTTTGCTTTTAACTTGTGCAAGTCTTCGAGCGATGAAAGCTCTTTGACAGAAACCGCAGCATCCAAAAAAACCGCCTGCTTTGCAAACGCTGGTTCATTGTTTAACCAATAAAGAATGTCTGCCTCATGAAAAGATTGAGGGAACACGTCACTGGGTTTGATGCCGGCCGATTTGTACTCATCCAACAATTTCTGTGCGAATTGCTGCTGGCTGAAACCCTGAAACGGCATGGCCACTGCCGGTTGCTTGAGTTCGGGAGTCATCTTCACGCCCAAGCGCTGGAACAATTCGATGCTGTCTTTGTGGCTCATCAATGTGCCGCTGTCAGGGCCTGCATAAAGATCTGTTCGCCATGACGGTGTGCCTGCGACATACTCCTGCACCGAAATCGCTTTGGGATTGAACCCATCCATCTTGCCGCGCAAAGATTTGAATTCAGCCAAGCTGATGTCAGTGGTTCTGCACTCGGCAGAGGCGGGTGTTTGAGTCACCGGGTCGTATGGTTGAAATGGCTTGCTGCACTTGGCAGCCAAGGGCGTGAGCAATATATTGGTGGTCTGGTGCAAATCGTTTTGCGCATGGCGACAGACCAATTCTTTGTCTTTCGTGAATGTCACATCGCATTCAATCACGCCTGCGCCCATTCTGGCTGCAGCTTCATAGGACTCCAACGTGTGCTCTGGAAACATCAGGGGGGCACCACGGTGACCCATTGAAAATTCGGATTTTTTGAACGGACCACGGCTGCATTGCTGTAATTGCCGCTTCAATGGCGAAGGCTGCAACTGAGAAACCAGAAAAAAAGGTCGTGGCCCCAGTTGAACAAACCCTTCAGTGGCAAGCGCATGGCTTGTCACCAGCATCAGCAAGAATGAACATGTGAGTTTCAACATGTGGCTTTGGCACTGTGTTTGAATGCGAACAAATATTGGGCCCCGTTTGAACCACATTGGATTTCAAAACCCTGGTGGCCATCTATGAAAAAAATCTCGTGCTTTGAGTATGTTTTGAGTTCATGCCCGGTCACGAGCTTTAGCTCTCCATCCAATATGTAGCCAAAGATTTTTTGATTGCCAGACGGTCTTTTGATGGTTTCGTTGGGCGCCAATGTGGTCAGCATGGGCGACACAAACCCTTGCTGATACAGTGAATTTTTGAACACGTCCATTGAGTTGGGCGTCGTCTCCATGTGCAAATCCTGTTGAAGTTGGGTGCCAGCCACCCGGTTCAAGGCCAGCAATGGGCTTGGGTGTACAAAGCCTCTGGACTGTCTTTGGTCAATACCAGCACGTAGCCAGCTTGCGGGTCAGCCATGACGAGCAAGCCGTACTCTTTGAGTTGGTGTTTGAGCGCTGATTCAGAAGCCACAGCCCACACATTAGTCAAATTTTGTGTACGTACTGTGACATCGTTCAAACTGCGGGCATTCACGCCAGGCTTTAACCTGACCAAGTGAACATGCAACTGATTTTGAGACCGCCTTGATGGGGGATTGACTGCAAGTGCAATCTCATTCGTGTCTATGCTCTGGCGGGCAATGTCCCAAGCAAATTGCCATATTGCCTCTGTTCGGTTAGGGTCTTCAATGCCTGTGACGCGCGCTTTGGGCAACACCAACCCATGCACAAACTGCTTTGGGCAACCGCACATTTTGATGTCACGCATGGCGACAAATTCGGATGTCTGCGCCCAAATTTCACTGGTGGCTCTGCATGTGTTGTGGTTGACGCACATGGCTTGCCTTTGCGGCGCAAGACATTTTTCGCAATACCCTGGTTTTTGTGTGTTCGTGCATTCTTCAACGATGTGCAGCAGCATGTCGCTCCTGGCCACTTCAAGCGCTTTTGCGCTTTGAATGGACGCTGCGAGCACCAGCAAAGTCAACCACAGTGGCTTTAGAAATTTCATGCCCATGTATTCAAGTCCATTTGTGTTTTTGCACAAACCGAAAAATGACCACTGTCAACACAAGCCCCGCAACTTCCGCTGCCACGAACCCCAAGGCGTGTTCAGGCGCGATCCCCGCGAATGAGTGGCTCATCATCCTGCCAAACACAGCTGCAGGGTTTGCAAACGACGTGCTTGCTGTGAACCAATAGGCTGCTCCAATGTAAGAAGCCACCAAACTGGCCGCTTTGTGCGCGGGTGAAAGCAGGATCACGCCCAACAAACCTGAGGTCGCCACGGCCTCGGCGAGCCATTGGCCTGGGCCAGTTCGAATTTTGTCTGACCATTGAAAAATGTCCAAACCAAACATGGCATGCGCCAGCCAAGCCCCGCATGCTGCACCGGCTAACTGAGCCAACACATATGCCATTGACAGCGCCACAGGCCATTGGTCTTTCCAAGCCACCAAACAAGTCACGCATGGATTGAAATGTGCGCCGCTCACAGGCCCCAATGTTTCAATTAACACATACAGGGCAAACACGGTGGCGAGGGTATTGCCTAAAAGTGCAACCCCAGCATTGCCTTGCGACAACTGCTCGGCCATGATGCCCGAGCCGATGACCACGCACAGCAACAGCATGCTGCCTACCCATTCAGCCAGCACGCGTTGCCAGGTTTTCACTGCGACGCCAGTCCTCTGGCGGTTTTTTCCAAAGCCAATTTTTCCAAACTGGCTGCAGGCAAACTGACAAACAGTTCTAAACGTCGGCGGATCATGTGCAAGGTTTTGAGAAAGGCGATGCGCTTTTCGTCTTGCGATCCATCACCCTGCGAGGGGTCGGCATAACCCCAGTGCGCGGTCGCAGGTTGTCCGGGCCAATAGGGGCAGACTTCCCCGGCAGCGTTGTCACAGACGGTGATCACCAAATCCATGTGGGGTGCATCAGGGGCTGCAAACACATCCCAACTTTTGCTGTGCAAACCTTCTGTGGAAATGCCTTCTTTTTCCAACACCTCTAACGCCAACGGGTTGGGTTGCTGGTTTTCACGCGGACTGCTGCCCGCAGAAAACGCTTTGAATCGGCCTTGTCCCAAGTGGTTCAACAAAGCTTCTGCCAATATGCTGCGGGCAGAATTGTGCGTGCATAAAAACAGCACATTCAGTGGATGTGGTTGATTCATTTGTCTGCTCCTGTCATTCCGGCAGTCTAAGTGGGTTTGATGACACTTGGATGACTGATGTGTCAGTGTCGTGTCAAGCCCTCACAATCGGTTCGCCATTGGCATATTTGCCATGAAAGCGAAACCAATCTTCAGCCGACATTGCATCTGGCACCACCTTTTTGAA
>CANGZG010000023.1 GCA_947458415.1 Comamonadaceae bacterium
ATGGGTTGATGACTTCATGGCCAAGGAAACCACTGCATGACCACGCAAAACTTATTGGTTGAATTGCTGGTGGAAGAGTTGCCGCCCAAAGCATTGAAAAAATTGGGTGATGCTTTTGCCCAGTCGGTCTGGGCGGGTTTGGCAGACGCCCAATTGATTGAACCGACAGGCGATGGTTCCAGCCATTCGACTTACCAGGCCTATGCCTCGCCCAGACGTTTGGCGGTATGGATCAAAGATGTGAAATCTCAAGCCGCTGACAAGCCCATGGCGCATAAACTCATGCCCGTGAATGTCGGGTTGACAGCTGATGGCCAAGCCACACCGGCATTGCTGAAAAAATTGAACGCGCTCGGAGTTGACACGACAGACCCTCACAACGTGGTGAGTCAACTCCAGCGCATGTCTGACGGCAAAGCAGACGTGCTGTACCACAACAGCATGGCCAAAGGGGCCAGCTTGCAGCAAGGTTTGCAATCCGCACTAGAGACTGCATTGGCCAAATTGCCGATCCCCAAGGTCATGCAATACCAATTGCACCAGCAATGTGACATGCCCGGTTGGAGCACCGTCAGTTTTGTGCGTCCCGCGCATGGGCTGATTGCTTTGCATGGCGATCGCGTCATGGATGTCAGCGTCTTGGGACTCAAGGCGGGCAACACCACCCAAGGCCATCGGTTTGAAGCCAGTCAGCATCCCGTGAAGATCGCGCAGGCAGACGAATACGAAGACAGCATGGCCCAGCACGGGGCCGTGATCGCCAGTTTTGAGCAAAGAAGTTTGGCCATGGTCCAAGCACTGCGTGCCCAGGCCAAACAGTTGGGTTGCCGCTTAGAGGTTGAACCATTGGGATTGAACGATGCCCAAGCCCTAGAGGCTTTGCGCCACAACGAGTTGGTGCAAGAAGTCACGGCCTTGGTCGAGCGACCCACGGTCATGGTGTGCCAGTTTGAAGAGGAATTTTTGCAAGTGCCCATGGAGTGTTTGACGCTGACCATGAAGGCCAACCAAAAATACTTTCCCTTGGTCAAGGCGGATGGGCAACTCAGCCATCGGTTTTTGATCGTCAGCAACATCAACCCGGCAGACCCCCAAGCCGTGATTGGCGGCAACGAACGTGTGGTGCGTCCGCGTTTGGCCGACGCCAAATTCTTTTACGACCAAGACCGCAAAAAATCCCTTGAATCGCGCGTTGCTGGGTTGGACAAAGTGGTTTATCACAACCAACTGGGCACGCAAGGCGAACGCATGATGCGCGTGTGTGCGATTGCGCAAGCTGTCGCCCGATTGCTGGTTCAAGCGGGTTGGACGACTTCACTGAATGATGTGGATGCCTTGGTGGCGCATTCGGTCAGGGCGGCGCGTTTGGCCAAAACCGATTTGCTCACCGACATGGTGGGCGAGTTTCCTGAATTGCAAGGCGTGATGGGGCGCTATTACGCGTTGAACGACGGGGAAGACGCCCTGGTCAGCGAAGCCATCGCCGACCATTACCGGCCACGGTTTGCGGGGGACGATTTGCCGCGCAACGATGTCGGTTTGGTGGTTGCCATGGCCGATAAATTGGAAACACTGGTCGGCATGTTTGGCATCGGCAACTTGCCAACTGGCGACAAAGACCCGTTTGCGCTCAGGCGCCATGCCCTGGGCGTGACCCGCATGTTGTTAGACAAAGGATTGGCAGTCCATTTGCGCGCTTTGCTCGAATGCGCGGCAGCCGCGTTTCCTGCCAAGGTCGCGACAGAAGTTGACATCGGTAAGTTGGAAACTTTTTTCCAAGAACGCTTGATCAACTTGCTTGAAACCGAAGGCAAACCGTTGACCCATGTCATGGCGGTGCTCGCGGTGGACAGCGCAGACGGTTGGAGCCAGATCAAATCACGTTTGGCGGCAGTGGCTGAATTCGCCAATTTGCCACAAAGCCAAGCATTGGCCGCGGCCAACAAACGCATTTCGAACATATTGAAAAAGGTTGATCAACCGATTGCTGACCGGGTGGACACCACAAAGTTGATCGAACCGGCAGAGCAAGAACTGCATCAGCAATTGCTCACCATCGCGCCGGTGGCCCATGCATGCTTGGCATCTGGCGATTACACAGCGCATTTGAAGACACTGGCGGGCTTGCGTGACGCGGTCGACCAATTCTTCAATGACGTCATGGTCAATGCCGAGGACACAGCGATCAAGCACAACCGCTGGGCGTTGCTCAAACAATTGCAATCACACATGAACCAAGTCGCGGACATCTCGCGCTTGGCGCAGTAAATCGGCCATGCACACCAAACTCATCATTCTGGACCGCGACGGCACCATCAACCGTGACAGTGACGATTACATCAAGTCACCTGACGAATGGTTGCCCTTGCCCGGCGCCATCGAAGCCATCGCCCGCTTGTGCCAAGCCGGTTGGCACATTGCAATTGCCAGCAACCAATCTGGCTTGGGTCGGGGTTTGTTTGACTTGGCAACACTCAACCAAATGCACGACAAGATGAACAAAATGCTGGCCGCAGCTGGTGGTCGGGTAGATGCCATCTTTTTCTGCCCACACTTGCCTCAAGACAACTGCCCATGCAGAAAACCCTTGCCTGGGTTGTTCGAGCAAATTGGCGAGCGTTTCGGTATCGATTTGAACCAAGTGCATGCCGTGGGAGACACGCTGCGTGACGCGCAAGCCGCTGCCATGGCAGGTTGTCAAACGCACTTGGTTTGCACTGGCAAAAGCGAAGGCTACAGCAGCACACAAGCGCCCGAGAACTTCCCTTCTGGCACCTTGGTCCACGAGAACCTGTTGGCCTTTGCCGACTGGGTATTGGCCTCGGGTGAGACGGCCAAACCACCACCTGCCCCCGGCGCGTCACGTTAATGGCTTTTTTGCGATCAGTGCTGCACATGGGGTGGATGCTGGTCACTGTGGTGCCGGTGGCATTGGTGTTGCTGTTGGCGGCTGCACTGCGGTTGAACGGCCACCGTCTCTACCGCATCGCCGTTTTTTGGTTGGGCCTTGCCGTTCATGGTGCCCGCTACATATTGGGCATCAGCTACCAAATCAAAGGCCAAGCAAACCTGCCACCGCTCGACCAACCATGCATCTTGTTGGTCAAACACCAATCCACGTACGAAACATTTTTGATGCCAGTCATCATGCCCAAAGATTTGGCTTATGTGTTCAAACGTGAGCTGTTGTATGTGCCTTTTTTCGGTTGGGCGATCGGTCAACTCGACATGGTCCACATTGACCGTCAGCAAAAATCCCAGTCGTTTCAAAAAGTGGTGCAACAAGGCAAAGCGTTGCTGCGCAAAGGCATTTGGGTGATCATGTTTCCCGAGGGCACACGGATTGCGCGTGGCCAAGCCGGTCACTACAAGTCTGGGGGGGCGCGGCTTGCCATTGAAGCCGGTGTGCCCGTGATTCCCATCGCGGTCAACTCGGCGGTGTGCTGGCCACGCAAAGCGTTTGTCAAGCACCCTGGCGTGGTGACCGTGTCGATTGGCCCCGCCATCGCGAGCGATGGTCGCCAGGCCGATGCCTTGATGGCCGACGTGTCGCAATGGATAGAAGCAGAAATGCGGCAGTTGGACCCAACGGCATTCGCCAGCCCTTCCACGGACGCATGAAATCGTTTGTCCAACTGGCGCTTGATTGGTGGGATCCGGCCAGACCCGCTGATGCGATCACCGAACCGGTGGACACGCACCAACTCACCGAACGCACCCAACTGCACTTGCCCACCGAGGCTGCGCATTTTCAACACCCGCGTGCCAATCGTTTCATTCGTTTGGGGGTCGGCAGTGCTGACTACCGGCTCACCCGCAGCCGACGTAAAACCATCGGCATGTCGGTCGGCCCGGAGGGTTTGGATGTGCGAGCACCACGCTGGGTCAGCGTCGGCGCCATTGAAAGCGCGTTGACTGAAAAAGCGGCTTGGATATTGCGCAAATTGCAAGAGATGCAAGAGCGACACAAGCACATGCAGTCGACCATCATTGAATGGCGTGACGGGACATGCTTGCCTTATTTGGGTGAGACTGTGCGGCTGCAGTTGGATGCCTCGCATGGGTTCAGTGACACAGGCGCGCGTCTCGAAGCAAGCACAGACCCTGCGTTGCCAGCGGTCAGCGCGGTGTTGAAGGTGTCGGTGGCGCAAAACGCGACGCCTGCGCAAATCCGAGACGCAGTACAAGCTTGGTTGATGGAACAAGCCAAAGCGCTGTTCACGCAAAGGCTCAACCATTTCGCGCCTGTTTTGGGCGTGCAATGGCGCAAGTTGTCGCTCAGCAACGCGGGCACCCGCTGGGGCAGCGCAGGCTCAGATGGCAGCATCCGCTTGAATTGGCGACTGGTGCATTTCAAACCTGACATCATCGATTACGTGGTGGTGCACGAACTCAGCCATTTGCGTGTCATGGACCACAGCCCCTTGTTTTGGGAAACCGTGCGCACCGTGGTGCCGGACTACGCGCACCGGCGCGCGCAACTCAGGGACGAAGCATTGCCGCAGTGGGCGTGAAGCGGTAGATGCCATCAGGCGACAAACGTCGCTGCAATTCACCACCCATCCACAAACAGTGCAAATGGGCCAGCGATTCGCCGAGGGCAAACGTGGTTTGGTGTGGGTCAAGCGCGCGTTTGAACAGCACCACCATCGCGTCCATGGCGGTCATGCCTGCGCCGTTGAATGCTTGGCGCAAATCATTCAAGCGGTCATGGTGGTGTTGCAGCAACTGGGCAATTCTTTGGTGCAAGCCTGTGAACGGCTTGCCATGCGAGGGCAACACCAGGCAATCACTTGGCAAATGCGAATACTTGGCCAATGACTGCATGAACAAGCGCAACGGGTCACTGTGTGGCTCTGTGTCATACACACTGATGTTGCTGGAAATGCGCGGCAGCACCATGTCGCCGCTGATCAAGACATTCAAATCGGGGCAATGCAGCGCGATGTGTTCTGGCGCATGGCCATAGCCACTGATGCAGTGCCACACATGCGCGCCGATTTGCAGCGGCATGCCATCGGTCAACCGCACAAACTGCGATGGCACAGCGGGCACCATGTGGACGAATTGCAAACTGCGGTCGGTCAGTGCGGCCAGCACTTGCGGGTCTTGCAAACCATGCGAGCGAAAAAAAGTGGGCGATTGACCGGCTTGCGCGGGCGGTGGGTTGGCAATCAAAGTGCGGGCGGTGTGGTAGTCGGTGGCGCTGATGTAAAGCGGTACTTGCCAGTGGTCGCACAGCCAGTGGGCCAGACCCAAATGGTCTGGGTGCAAGTGGGTGGCCAGTACCCGCAGCACGGGCAAGCCCATCAACACGTTGTCAAACACCTGTTGCCACTGCGCGCGGGCTTGCGGGTTGTCCAGGCAACAGTCGACGATGCACCAGCCATCGACACCGTCGAGTTGGTCACGAATCAGCCAAAGATTGATGTGGTCCAAGGCAAATGGCAGCGCCATCCTCAGCCAGTGAACGCCCGGGGCAACCGTCATGTGAAAACCGGGGGCTGGCAATGCATCCCCGAGTGGGTAATGCAATTCTTTTTCAAGCAGATTCATACGAGGGTATTTTGCTTGATAATTGACGTTTACGTAAACGTTAACACCCAATCCCTGTCTTCATGGCGACCCAATTCACCATCCGCGATCTGGCCAGAGAATTTGACCTGACCACCCGTGCCATCCGTTTTTACGAGGACATGGGTTTGTTGCGGCCGGAAAGGCACGGGCCGGGTGGCAGGAACCGCATTTACAGCGCCCGAGAGCGCGCCAGATTGCGGTTGACCTTGCGAGCCAAGCGTCTGGGCTTGTCATTGATGGAAGCCAAAGACATCATCGACATGTACGACAGCCCGCGTGACACCGTGCCGCAGTTGGAGAAATTCATCACCGTGCTGGCCGAACACCGCAAACAATTGGAAAACCAGATGCGAGAAATCCAAGCGAATCTGGATGAAGTCAAGCAGCATGAAAAAGAAGCCAGACAATTGATGACCAAATACCGCCGCAGCGAGACCGATTGACTTATGACAACCCTTCTTCATTCTTTGTTTGACAACAACCGCGCCTGGGCCGAGCGCATGAGCCGAGAGCGACCCGGCTTTTTTGAAAAACTCGCGCGCCAACAATCGCCCAAATTTTTATGGATCGGTTGCTCAGACAGTCGTGTGCCCGCGAACGAAATCATCGGTTTAGACCCGGGCGAAGTGTTCGTGCACCGCAACGTCGCCAATTTGGTGGTGCATTCCGACTTGAATGCCCTCTCGGTCATTCAATTCGCCGTGGAGCATTTGAAGGTCGAGCACATCATGGTGGTGGGTCATTACGGGTGCGGCGGCGTCATGGCAGCCGCGCGCGGCATGCGCATTGGCTTGGCGGACAACTGGTTGCGCCATGTGCAAGATGTGCATTTGCGCCATCGCCAACGCTTGAATCACTTGCCCCAGCCGGAATTGGAAAACGTGTTGTGCGAGATGAATGTGATCGAGCAAGTCGGTAACGTGGCTTTGTCCAATGTCATGCAAGACGCCTGGGCACGCGGTCAAAAAATCAGTGTGCACGGTTGGGTCTATGGCCTGCAAGATGGTTTGGTCAAGGACTTGCAAGTGACCATGAGCCATGCCGAAGAAGTCGTCGAAGTGTTTCGCAATGGCTTCAAGCGCTACCCGCGCGCCACCTCTTGAAGCGGCGCCAGGATGTTTCCGCAACGACTCGACTCCACTGTGGCATATGGCATTGCGCAAGCCATGATGGATGGTTTCAACCGACATTACCAATTGTTTCGGCAAGAGTCGGCCAAAGCCAAAGAGCGGTTTGAACAACAAGACTGGCATGGGCAACAGCGTGCGCAACGTGAGCGCATCGAGTTTTACGACCTGCGCGTCAAAGAGTGTTCGGCCCGTTTAGAAACCGATTACCAAGCCTCGAAACAATCGCCAGACATTTGGCAGCAAGTGAAGTTGCATTACATCGGTTTGTTGGTTGACCATTTCCAACCCGAGTTGGCGGAAACCTTTTTCAATTCGGTCACCACCAAAATTTTGGACCGCAGTTATTTCCAAAACGAATTCATTTTTGTGCGCCCGGCGGTCAGCACCGAGTACATCGAAAGCGATGACCCGAATGCGCTGCCCACCTACCAAGCGTGGTACCCGAGCCCAGACAACTTGCACGACACCATCGTGCAAATCGTCACGCATTTCCATTTGAAATGCCCCTTTGCTGATTTGTCCAGAGACGCCAACGACATCTTGCGCAACGTGCAAATGCGCCTAGACCAAACCCGTTTGCGCGCCAATTTTCAAATTCAAGTGTTGAACAGCTTGTTTTACCGGAACAAGGCGGCGTACATCGTTGGCAAGGTGATCAATGGCTTTGTTGAAATTCCGTTTGCGCTGCCCATCTTGCACAACCACCAAGGCGAGTTGGTGATTGATGCGGCCTTGTTTGGCGAAGACGATTTTTTGATGCTGTTCAGTTTTGCGCGCGCCTATTTCATGGTCGACATGGACATTCCGTCGGCCTATGTGCAATTCCTGCGCAGCCTGATGCCGCGAAAACCGCGCGCAGAAATCTACAACGCGTTGGGTTTGGCCAAGCAAGGAAAAACCTTGTTTTACAGAGACTTGCTCTACCACCAACGCCACAGCACCGACAAGTTCCGCATCGCCCCCGGCATCAAAGGCATGGTCATGTTGGTGTTTGACCAGCCGTCGTTTCCGTTTGTCTTCAAGGTCATCAAAGATTTTTACCCGCCGCAAAAAGACACCACGCGCGAACAAATCCAAGGCAAGTATTTGTTGGTGAAGCAACACGACCGGGTGGGGCGCATGGCCGACACGTTGGAATACAGCAATGTGGCTTTCCCTCGCGAACGGTTTGAAGATGAATTGATCGAAGAAATCCAGAAATTTGCGCCCAGCCAAATCGAAATCAACGTGCGCCCGGACAACGGCAAGCAAGAGGTGGTGATCAAACACGCTTACATCGAACGTCGAATGATTCCCCTCAACATTTATTTGCAAGAGTCGTTCGATGCCGGCTTGCAAGAGCCGCGCGCGAAAGCGCAAATGGAGCGGGCGGTCATCGAATATGGCAACGCGATCAAAGATTTGGTGGCGGCCAATATTTTTCCCGGTGACATGTTGTGGAAAAACTTTGGCATCACCCGCCACGGCAAAGTGGTGTTTTATGACTACGATGAAATCGAATACATCACCGATTGCAATTTCCGTCGTGTGCCGCCGCCGCGTCATGAAGAAGACGAAATGTCTGGCGAAGTCTGGTACCACGTGGGCCCACGCGATGTGTTCCCGGAAACCTTTGGTCCATTTTTGTTGGGCAACCCGGCTGTGCGAGAGGTGTTCATGAAGCACCATGCTGATTTGCTGGAAGCGGATTTTTGGCAAGGACACAAAGAAAAAATTTCCCAAGGCCATGTCCACGATGTGTTTCCGTACGAAGCAGACAAACGCTTTGAAGTGCAGCGTGCGGCCTTGGCTTTGAATGCTTGACGATTTTTTTGAAGGAGTGACAGATGTCTGATGCGATAGTGATTGTGGGCGCTGCCCGCACCCCGATGGGCAGTTTTCAGGGCGACTTCGCCTCGCTCAGCGCCCATGATTTGGGTGGTGTGGCGATTGCAGCGGCAGTGGCCCGCGCCGGCATATCGCCCGATGCGGTGACCGAGGTGTTGTTTGGCAATTGTTTGATGGCGGGACAAGGCCAAGCCCCAGCGCGACAAGCCGCGTTCAAAGGCGGGTTGCCCCAAAGCGCTGGCGCAGTCACCTTGTCCAAGATGTGTGGCTCTGGCATGCGTGCTGCCATGTTCGCGCACGACATCTTGCACGCAGGTTCGCAAGCGGTGATGGTGGCTGGTGGCATGGAGAGCATGACCAATGCGCCGTATTTGATGCTCAAGGGCCGTGGCGGTTACCGCATGGGCCACGACAAAATCTATGACCACATGATGCTCGATGGATTGGAAGACGCTTACGAGGCCGGGCGCTCCATGGGCACGTTTGGCGAAGACTGCGCAGCCAAATACCAGTTCACCCGCGAAGCGCAAGACCATTTCGCCATGACCAGCGTGCAACGCGCCAAAGAGGCGTCGTCATCAGGCGCATTCCAAACAGAAATTGCACCCGTGACAGTGAAAGACCGCAGCGGTGAACGCGTGGTGTCACTCGACGAAGGCCCTGGCAAAGTCAAGCTCGACAAAGTCACCAGCTTGAAACCCGCATTCAAAAAAGACGGCACCATCACCGCGGCGTCCAGTTCTTCCATCAACGACGGTGCGGCAGCGTTGGTGATGATGCGCGAGAGCACCGCCGCCAAACTCGGTTGCAAACCATTGGCACGCGTGGTGAGTCACGCCACGTTTGCACAAGCGCCTGAATGGTTCACCACCGCACCCGTGGGTGCCACACAGCAGGCCTTGGCCAAAGCCGGTTGGAAAGTCAGCGATGTGCAGTTGTGGGAAGTCAATGAGGCGTTTGCGGTCGTGCCCATGGCCTTGATGCACGAACTCAAAGTGCCGCATGAGATCGTGAACGTCAACGGCGGTGCGTGTGCATTGGGACACCCCATCGGTGCGTCAGGTGCCCGCATCATCGTCACTTTGTTGCATGCTTTGAAAGCACGTGGCTTGAAAAAAGGCTTGGCCACGCTGTGCATCGGTGGTGGCGAAGGCACCGCCATGGCGCTTGAATTGGTCTGAGGTTTGCTATGAGCGCGCTCACATCGTCTTTGTCAACACGTTCGGCGGCATTCATCGCCAACGCGCAAGCCATGCAAGCCGCGGTGGATGATTTGCGGGTGCAGATGTCGCGCAGTGCGCAAGGCGGTGGAGAAACGGCCCGCGCCAAACATGTGGCGCGTGGCAAATTGCCCCCCCGCGAACGCGTGGCGTTGTTGCTCGACCCGGGCACGCCTTTTTTGGAATTCAGCCCCCTGGCAGCGCACGGCATGTACAACGGCGACGCCCCCGGTGCCGGAGTGATTGCGGGCATTGGAAGAGTGAGTGGCGTCGATTGTGTGATCGTGTGCAACGACGCGACGGTCAAAGGGGGCACCTATTACCCCATGACGGTGAAGAAGCATTTGCGTGCGCAAGAGATCGCGCAGCAAAACCGTTTGCCATGCATTTACCTGGTGGATTCGGGCGGCGCCAATTTGCCGAACCAAGACGATGTGTTTCCAGACCGTGATCACTTTGGCCGGATTTTTTACAACCAAGCCAACATGAGTGCGCAAGGCATCGCGCAAATCGCGGTGGTCATGGGCAGTTGCACGGCGGGCGGCGCCTACGTGCCTGCGATGAGTGATGAAACCATCATTGTCAAAAACCAAGGCACCATTTTTCTGGGTGGCCCGCCGTTGGTGAAAGCGGCGATTGGAGAGATTGTCAGCGCCGAAGATTTGGGTGGTGGCGATGTGCACACCCGCTTGTCTGGCGTGGCTGACCATTTGGCTGACAACGATGCGCATGCGTTGGCGCTGGCTCGTCAAGCCGTGGCGCGTTTGAACCACCGCAAAACCCTGCATGCCGCGGTCGTGCCGGCAAAAGCGCCTTTGTACAACCCGAAAGAAATCTATGGGGTGATTCCTGTCGACACCCGCAAACCATACGATGTGCGCGACATCATCGCCCGCGTGGTCGATGGTTCTGAGTTGCACGAATTCAAACCGCGTTTTGGCAGCACCTTGGTTTGCGGTTTTGCGCACATCGAAGGCATGCCTGTGGGCATCGTCGCCAACAACGGCGTGTTATTTTCTGAATCTGCCCAAAAGGGTGCCCATTTCATCGAGCTGTGTTGCCAGCGAAAAATCCCGTTGGTGTTTTTGCAAAACATCACGGGCTTCATGGTGGGACGCAAATACGAGAACGAAGGCATCGCACGCCACGGCGCCAAGATGGTGACCGCGGTGGCGACAGCGCAAGTCCCGAAATTCACCATCATCATCGGCGGCAGTTATGGGGCGGGCAATTACGGCATGTGCGGCCGTGCGTTCAACCCCCGTTTTTTGTGGATGTGGCCGAATGCGCGCATCTGTGTGATGGGCGGCGAGCAAGCTGCCAGTGTGTTGGCCACGGTACGTCGCGATGGCATTGAAGCCAAAGGCGGCAGCTGGAGCGCCGACGAAGAAGCCAAGTTCAAGCAACCGCTGCTAGACCAATTTGCGCACCAGTCGCACCCTTACTATGCCAGTGCACGTTTGTGGGATGACGGCGTGATTGATCCCGCTGACACCCGACAAGTGCTGGCGCTGGCGTTGTCGGCCGCGCTGAGTTCTCCGATTCCCGACACCCGATTCGGTGTTTTCCGCATGTGATTTTTTGAGACGAACAACATGAACCATATTTACCATTTGCCTGAACACCAAACCTTGCGCGATCAGATGGCGCGTTTTTTAGAGCGCGAAGTCGAGCCCTTCGGCATGGCGTGGGAAAAAGAAGGCAAGGTGCCGCGCGAGGTGTTGCGCAAAATGGGCGAGGCCGGCTTTTTCGGGCTGATGTACGAGAGTGAATACGGCGGCGCCGAGGCCGATGCCTTGACCAATTTGGTGTTTGCCGAGGCCTTGTCGCAATCGACATTCGCAGGCTTCATCGTGAGCGTGCTGGTGCACACCGACATGGCCAGTCCGCATTTGCACCATGCCGGTACGGCCGCGCAAAAAGCCAAGTACATGCCACGCCTGATCTCAGGCGAAATCATCAGTGCCGTGGCCATGACCGAGCCCGGGGCGGGTTCCGATTTGTCAGGCATGCGCAGCACGGCGCGTCGCGAGGGCGATGCTTGGGTGCTCAATGGCACCAAAATGTTCATCACCAATGGCGTGCATGCCGATGTGTACTTTGTCGCCGCCAAGACCGGCACGGGCAAGCACCAGATGTCAATGTTCATTTTGGAAAAAGGCACGCCCGGGTTCAGCGTCGGGCGGTCGTTGGACAAAACCGGTTGGCTGTGTTCAGACACGGCCGAGTTGGTGCTTGACAACGTGCGACTCGGCCCGGATGCATTGCTCGGTGAACAAGACAAAGGCTTTTATGCCTTGATGAAAAACTTGCAGACCGAGCGCATCGCCTTGGCGGCCATGGCGGTGGGCCATTGCCAACGCGCCATCGAATTGACACTGGACTACGTGCGCCAACGCCAAGCATTTGGCAAAAGCCTGTGGGAGATGCAGCACATTCGCCAACGCATCGCCATGCTCGACGCCAAAACACGTGCGGCGCGTCAATTGATGTACCACTGCGCATGGTCTGCCACGCAAGACCATGACATTGTTCAAGAAGTCTCCATGCTCAAAGCCTTGACCGGTGACCTGGTCAACGAAGTGGTCGGCGGGTGTTTGCAATTTTGGGGTGGCATGGGTTACATGCGTGAAGCGCCGATCGAGCGGCTGTGGCGCGATGCCCGCGTTTTGGCCATTGGTGGCGGCGCCACCGAAGTGATGCTGGAAGAAGTGGCCAAGCGCTATTGATGCCATGTTTCAAAAAATACTGATTGCCAATCGGGGTGAAATCGCTTGCAGGGTGGCTGCGACGGCGGCGCGACTCGGCGTGAAAACCGTGGCGGTGTACTCCGACGCAGACGCGCAAGCGGCGCATGTGCAGGCTTGCGACGAAGCTGTGCACATCGGCGGCGCGGCGGTGCAAGACAGTTATTTGCAATGGCAGCGCATATTGCAAGCGGCGCAAGCCACCGGTGCACAAGCGATCCACCCAGGCTACGGCTTCTTGAGCGAGAACGCTGACTTTGCCAACGCGTGCGCACAAACCGGCTTGGTGTTCATCGGACCGGGTGTCGCAGCGATTCAAGCCATGGGGTTGAAAGCCGCGTCCAAGCAACTGATGGAGAAGGCCGGTGTTCCCTTGGTGCCGGGTTATCACGGTGCTGACCAATCACCACAGTGGCTGGCCAGCGAGGCCGTACGCATCGGCTTTCCCGTGTTGATCAAAGCCAGTGCAGGTGGCGGCGGCAAGGGCATGCGCATCGTGCAACGCGCTGAAGATTTCGCCTCTGCATTGGCGTCGTGTCAACGCGAAGCCCAACACAGTTTTGGCGATGACGCGGTGCTGATTGAAAAATACGTGCAACGCCCGCGGCACATTGAAATACAGGTGTTTGGCGACAGCCACGGCCAAGTCATCCATTTGCACGAACGCGATTGCTCGGTGCAACGCCGACACCAAAAGGTGTTGGAAGAATCGCCCGCGCCCGGTTTGTCAGATGACATGCGCCAACGCATGGGCGCGGCAGCCATCGCCGCAGCCAAAGCAGTCAACTATGTCGGCGCAGGAACGGTGGAGTTCATCGTCGAACAAACCGACCGCGGCATGGACTTTTTCTTCATGGAAATGAACACCCGCTTGCAGGTCGAGCACCCGGTCACAGAAGCGGTGACGGGTTTGGATTTGGTGGAATGGCAATTGCGCATCGCATGTGGCGAGCCATTGCCTTTGACCCAAGCGCAAGTTCATGTGCAAGGTCACGCCATCGAAGCGCGCATTTGTGCGGAAAACCCGGACCATGATTTTTTGCCTGCCATTGGGGATTTGCATGTGTTGCGTGTGCCCCCAGCCAGCCGGTTTGGGGTGGCGCCAGTGCGTTGGGACAGCGGTGTGCGTGAAGGTGACAGCATCAGTCCGCATTACGACTCGATGATTGCCAAGCTGATCGTGCATGGCGACAACCGTGAACAAGCATTGGCACGGCTCGACCACGCATTGGCGCAACTGCACATTTCTGGTGTGCAAAACAACGTCGCCTTTTTGCGCCGCGTGCTTCGCACCGATTCGTTTGCGCAGGCCCATTTGGACACGGCTTTGATTGAGCGAGAAGCCAAAGCGTTGTTTGGTCAAGCAGGCTTGCCGCTCCCGCATGCCATGGCTGCGGCCGTGGCGGCGCAGTTGCGCAGCGAACAAACACCTGCTGAAGCTTGGTGCGACCCTTGGTCTGTGCGCAAGGGCTGGTTGATGCAAGGTCAATCCCAACGAAGCTTCGAGTTTCACGCCCAAGGCGAACTTTGCAAAGCCGTGTTGACCTGTGAGGTGCGGGGCGGCATGCGTTTGCGAATCGGCGAACAAGAGAGCGAATTCGATTGGTCAGACGATGCGGCTTGTTTGCATGTGCATTGGGCCGGGCAGTCATGGCGTTGCCATGTGTATCTGCACGGTCAACACTGCCATGTGTTTGCCCACGCAGGAGAGGCGGTGTTGACACGGGTGGACCCCTTGGCGCATGCCTCGCAAGATGCCGTGGCGGGTGGCAACTTGGCCGCACCGATGCCAGGGAAGTTGTTGTCGTTTGCAGTCAAGGTCGGGGAGACGGTGGCGGCGGGTCAAGCCTTGGCGGTCATGGAAGCCATGAAGATGGAACACACCGTTGCCGCCCCGACCGCCGGCACGGTGGCTGAATTGCTTTATGCACCTGGCGACCAAGTGGCCGAAGGTGCACCCCTGTTGCGCTTGTCAACCGATTGAGGCAAACACCATGACGCCAGCACAACCCCCTTGGCAAGCCTTGCGTCAACGCTGGGAAGCGGTGTCACGCACGCCAGACGGAGAGCCGCTGGTGTCGCCGTGCGTGTCGGTGTGCACCATGCAGGTTGACATGGACGAATGCCAAGGGTGTTTGCGCAGCATCGACGAAATCGCGCACTGGGGCATGAGCACACCTGCACAGCAACGCTTGGTCTGGCAACGCTTGGGCGAACGGATTCAACAACACTTCCACAAGGACTGACATGCACCAGCTGACTTTTTATTTCGACGTCATCAGTCCGTATGCCTATTTGGCTTTCGATCAGTTGCCACGCAGCTTGCAAGGCTTGAGTTACCAAGTCCGATACCAACCGGTGCTGTTTGGCGGTTTGTTGAAACACCACGGTCAACTCGGGCCGGTAGAAGTCGCAGGCAAGCGGGAATGGACTTATCGCCAATCGCTGTGGCTGGCGCGTCAACAAGGCTTGGAACTGCAATTGCCTGCGGCGCACCCGTTCAACCCCTTGCCGTTGTTGCGTTTGGCTGCGGCCTGTGACCCCAACGGGCACCCCAGCCGACAGGTGTGTGAAGCCGTGTTCAAACACGTGTGGTGTGGGGGTTTGGACCCGACCGACCCCGACCGGTTGGCTGACTTGACTCAGCGCTTGCAACCGGCGCGTTCTCCCGAGGCAGAGGATGTGAAAGCGTCCTTGCGTCACGGCACCGAACAAGCGATTGCCGATGGTGTGTTTGGTGTGCCCAGCATCCGGGTTGACCAAGAGGTGTTTTGGGGCTTGGATGCCTTGCCGATGCTGCGTGAGTATTTAGACGGTGATGACTGGTACCGCAGTCCGGCCTGGACATCTGCGGTCAATTTGCCCGAAGGTATCCGGCGTAAACGCTGAATAATTCGCATCGTGAAATGACCCGCGAGGGTTTGCCCTAGGGTTGTCAGCCCTTGTTCAGTTTTGCGTCAGTCGCTGGCAAGTACCTGCCAACACAATCAGGGCAGACCCCATTCAGCGGGCAATCACAAGGAGACACCATGGCCATCGTGCATGAAGACCGACCAATGTCGTCGGAAGAGAAGAAAGTCATTTTTGCCTCGTCACTCGGCACCGTGTTCGAGTGGTATGACTTTTATTTGTACGGCTCGTTGGCTGCCATCATTGCCAAGCAGTTTTTCAGCGGACTCGACCAAGGTTCTGCGTTCATCTTCGCGCTGTTGGCGTTTGCGGCAGGTTTCATCGTGCGTCCGTTTGGTGCGATTTTCTTTGGCCGCTTGGGCGACATGATTGGCCGCAAATACACCTTCTTGGTGACGATTTTGATCATGGGCTTGTCCACGTTCATTGTGGGCATCTTGCCGACCTATGCCAGCATTGGCGTGGCCGCACCGGTCATCTTGATTGCGCTGCGATTGCTCCAAGGCTTGGCCTTGGGCGGCGAATACGGCGGCGCTGCCACCTACGTGGCAGAACACGCGCCGCACGGCAAACGTGGCGCTTACACCTCTTGGATCCAAACCACCGCCACCTTGGGTTTGTTCTTGTCCCTGCTGGTGATTTTGGGCACGCGTACCGCGATGGGCGAAGAAGCTTTTGAAGCCTGGGGCTGGCGCATTCCATTCTTGGTGTCTATCGCTTTGTTGGCGGTGTCGGTGTACATCCGCTTGTCAATGAACGAGTCACCCGCTTTCACCAAAATGAAAGCCGAGGGCAAGACTTCCAAAGCACCGTTGACCGAATCATTTGGCCAATGGAAAAATTTGAAAATCGTGATCCTGGCCTTGATCGGTTTGACCGCAGGCCAAGCGGTGGTTTGGTACACCGGTCAGTTCTATGCGTTGTTCTTCTTGACGCAAGCGTTGAAAGTCGATGGCGCCACGGCCAATTTGTTTGTGGCGGCTTCGTTGATCATTGGCACGCCGTTCTTCATCTTTTTTGGCGCCTTGTCAGACAAGGTGGGTCGCAAGCCGATCATCATGTTGGGTTGTTTGCTGGCCGTGCTCACTTACTTCTTTGTGTTTGAGCAATTGACCAAAGCGGCCAACCCCGATTTGCATGCCGCCCAACAAGCCAACAAAGTGGTGGTGGTGGCTGACCCGGCGGAATGTTCATTCCAGTTCAACCCAACGGGTACCGTCAAGTTCACCTCCTCGTGTGACATCGCCAAGCAAAAACTGGCGGCGAGCTCTGTCAGCTATTCGAACGAAGTGGCGCCTGCAGGCACACCGGCCATCATCAAAGTGGGTGAAACCGTCATCTCCACCGTGGTGTCGCCGGAAGATGTGGCGACCGCCAAGGCAGCGGCTGAGAAGAAGCTTGACGCATTGAAAGCGGCTGATCCCGCAGACCCCAAGGCCATCAAAAAAGCCGAAGATGCGTTGAAGAATTTGTCGGATGAAAAGAAAAGCCGGGACGCGGTGATCTCTGCCAACCTGAGCGACACGCTCAAGGCGGCGGGCTATCCTGCCAAGGCAGATCCGATGAAGGTCAACAAGGCCATGGTCATTTTGATCCTGACGTACTTGGTGATTTTGGTGACCATGGTGTACGGCCCGATTGCGGCAATGTTGGTCGAGATGTTCCCTACCCGCATCCGCTACACCTCGATGTCGCTGCCGTATCACATTGGCAATGGCTGGTTTGGCGGCTTGTTGCCCACCACTGCGTTTGCCATCGTGGCTCAAACCGGCAACATGTACAACGGCTTGTGGTATCCCATCATCATTGCCGGCGCCACCTTCATCATTGGTACCTTGTTCATCAAGGAAACCAAAGATGTGGACATCTACGCGGATGACTGAGTCGTCAGCGTGTTGAGTACCGAAGCCCTCCTTTCGCGGAGGGCTTTTTTTTACCTACAATCGCGCACCTTTTGGGAGACCCGCCATCGACATCCTGTTGCAACAAATCATCAATGGGTTGGTGCTCGGCAGCATGTATGCGTTGTTGGCCCTCGGCTACACCATGGTGTACGGCATCATCAACTTGATCAATTTTGCGCACGGTGAAGTGTTGATGGTGGGTGCCTTGACCAGTTGGACCGTGGTCGGTGTGTTGCAGCAGTTCGCGCCCGGCATGCCAGGTTGGTTGATGCTCTTGATTTCACTGGTCTGCGCCTGCGCGGTCGCTGCCTGTTTGAACTTTGCGATCGAAAAAATCGCCTACAGGCCCTTGCGCGGCGCACCCAAACTCGCGCCACTGATCACAGCCATTGGCATGTCGATTTTGTTGCAAACCTTGGCCATGGTGATTTGGAAACCCAACCACAAATCGTTTCCCACGCTGTTGCCCAGCGACCCGTTGCCGCTGGGCGGTGCCGTCATCACGCCCACGCAAATTCTCATCTTGGCGGTGACCGCTGTGTCGCTGGCCGTGTTGATGTGGGTGGTCAATGGCACCAAACTCGGGCGAGCCATGCGCGCCACGGCAGAAAACCCGCGCGTGGCCAGTTTGATGGGGGTCAAGCCCGACTTCGTGATCTCGGCCACGTTCGTCATCGGCGCGGTGTTGGCCGCCATCGCGGGCGTGATGTGGGCATCCAATTACGGCACTGTGCAACATGGCATGGGTTTTTTGCCCGGTCTCAAAGCGTTCACGGCCGCGGTGTTTGGTGGCATTGGCAATTTGGCTGGTGCGGTGGTCGGCGGCATTTTGCTGGGCTTGATTGAAGCCATTGCTTCGGGCTACATCGGTGACCTGACAGGCGGTGTCTTGGGCAGCCATTACGCCGATATTTTTGCGTTCGTGGTGTTGATCGCGGTGCTCACGTTGCGGCCTTCGGGTTTGTTGGGTGAGCGGGTGGCGGACAGGGCGTGAACCCATGAAACCCAGCACAACGTACACCTACTCACGCCATGCCTTATGGGGGGTGTTGTTGCTGGCATTGCCACTGGTGTTGCAACAGTTTGGCAATGGTTGGGTGCGCATCGCTGACATGGCGTTGTTGTATGTGATGCTGGCCTTGGGTCTGAATATCGTGGTGGGTTACGCCGGTTTGTTAGACCTGGGGTTCGTGGCGTTTTTTGCGGTCGGTGCTTACATGTTTGGGTTGCTGGCCTCGCCACACTTGATTGACAACTTTCCCGCGATGGCCGCGATGTTTCCAAATGGCATCCACACGCCTTGGTGGGCGGTGATTCCATTGGGCGCGGGTTTGGCGGGTTTGTTTGGCATTTTGTTGGGTGCACCTACCCTGAAATTGCGCGGCGATTATTTGGCCATCGTGACCCTGGGCTTTGGTGAAATCATCCGCGTGTTTTTGAACAATTTGGACAACCCGGTCAACCTCACCAATGGGCCCAAGGGCTTGGGGCAAATCGATCCGATGTCTGTGATGGGTCATCCGCTGTCACGCAAACTCGATGTGGGCTTCATGGAGTTGCCCAGCGTCACTTTGTATTACTACCTGTTTTTGGTGGTGGTGTTGGTCAGTGTATGGGTGTGTCATCGTTTAGAGCGTTCACGCATTGGGCGCGCTTGGATGGCGATTCGTGAAGACGAAATTGCAGCGAAAGCCATGGGTTTGAACACCCGCAATTTGAAGCTGATGGCGTTTGGCATGGGCGCCACGTTCGGTGGTGTGTCTGGTGTGTTGTTTGCCTCCTTCCAAGGCTTTGTGTCGCCTGAATCGTTCAGCCTGATGGAATCGGTGATGATCGTGGCGATGGTGGTGTTGGGCGGACTTGGCCATTTGCCAGGCGTGATTTTGGGTGCGGTGTTGTTGTCTGCATTGCCCGAGGTGTTGCGCTATGTGGCCGGCCCATTGCAGCAAATGACCGATGGCAGATTGGACGCCGCCATCTTGCGTCAATTGCTGATTGCCTTGGCGATGATCCTCATCATGTTGTGGCGACCGCGCGGCTTGTGGCCCGCGCCCGAGCACGGCAAAGTCATGGCGTCTGACAAGGGGCCTGCATGAGCACACCGGTGTTGAATGTGCAAGGCATCTCCAAACGGTTTGGCGGTTTGCAAGCGCTGAGCGAGGTGGGCATGCGGATTGAAGCCGGGCAGGTGTATGGTTTGATTGGCCCGAATGGTGCTGGCAAAACCACGTTCTTCAATGTCATCACTGGCTTGTATGTCCCCGACAGCGGCCGTTTTGAATTGGCAGGGCGCGCTTACCAGCCCACAGCGGTACACCAGGTGGCGCAAGCGGGCATTGCCCGCACGTTTCAAAACATCCGCTTGTTTGCAGACATGACGGCGTTAGAAAACGTCATGGTCGGACGCCATGTGCGAACCGGTTCGGGTTTGTGGGGCGCCATTTTTCGCACGGCAGCGTTTGTGGCCGAAGAAAAAGCGATTGAACAACGGGCCATGGCATTGCTCGACTATGTGGGCATTGCCGGTTTGGCTGACTACAAAGCGCGCACCCTGAGTTACGGTGACCAACGTCGTTTGGAAATCGCACGCGCTTTGGCCACCGAACCGTTGCTGGTGGCCTTGGACGAACCAGCCGCTGGCATGAACGCCACCGAGAAAGTGCAATTGCGCGAATTGATAGACCGTATTCGCAACGATGGCCGCACGATTTTGTTGATCGAGCACGATGTGAAATTGGTCATGGGCTTGTGCGACGCGGTCACGGTGTTGGACCAAGGCAAGCAAATCGCGCAGGGCACACCGGCACAGGTGCAGACCGATCCCAAGGTGATGGAGGCTTACCTTGGCACAGGAGGCCACTGACATGGCAGCGATGCTTCAGGTGCGTGGTTTGCAAGTGGCTTATGGCGGCATCCAAGCGGTCAAGGGCGTGGATTTTGAAGTCCACTCAGGCGAATTGGTGTCGTTGATCGGTTCCAACGGCGCGGGTAAAACCACCACCATGAAAGCCCTCACCGGTTTGTTGCTGCCGTCTGCCGGGCAGATC
>CANGZG010000024.1 GCA_947458415.1 Comamonadaceae bacterium
AAACCGCGTCCACCAGAGGCGGTGGCTTCTGCTTCAAAACGGCTGAGCACGACCAGGTCATTTTCATCCGCGATTTGTGCAAATTGCGGGT
The DNA here is from genome assembly GCA_947458415.1 of Comamonadaceae bacterium. Classification (GTDB taxonomy): domain Bacteria; phylum Pseudomonadota; class Gammaproteobacteria; order Burkholderiales; family Burkholderiaceae_C; genus Limnohabitans. Next base: position 92 of record CANGZG010000024.1, read on the forward strand.
TGATCTCCGAACTCACTTGCTCGCAATCGATTTCCAGCACCGGCCCCCACGCTTCTTTGAGCGAGCGGAAAAACACTTCCAAAATGATGTGAATGATGCGGGTCTCTGTGGCAGTGAACAAACGACCTGGGGGCAAATCGGACACGCCTTTGCCAAAGCCGCCAAAAAAACTGTCGAGCGAACTGAACACCACATTCGGGTCGATGATGATCACCGAATTGCCGCGCATCGGGTTGATGCGGATGGTGTTGACCGACAACGGCGCTTTGAGCATGCCGAGGTAGTCGCCAAATTTCATGATTTGCACACGCGTCGGGTTGACACGCGGCGTGGTTCGCAACACCTCCAGCAAACCCAGACGGAACATGCGGATGAAGCGCTCGTTGATCATGTCGATCGACGAGACATTCACGCCCAGGCTGCTGTTTTCGCTGGCCAAGTCGTGTTTGCGCACCCGCACCCCGGTGTTGAAACCGGTGTCCGATTCGAGCGAACCGTCTTTCAACCCTTCTGACAGGGCCGACAGTTCTTCCGGACTGAGTAAGTTTTGACGTGTTGCCATGGGCCTTTACTGCATGACAAAGGAGGTGAACATCACTTCTTCGACACCGCCAAAGTCTTCGTACTCTTCGAGCAATGCGTTCATGATGTCTTTGAGCTTGACCGCCAATTCCTTGCGGAACTCAGGCTTGCTGGCTTCGGCTTCGGTGGTCTGGCGCATCAAGTCCAGCATGGCAGAGCGCAAGGCAAATTCATGCTTTTTGATGTTGTCAAACACACGCGAGTCGTAATGCGTCATGACCGCGATTTGCACCACCATGACTTTTTTCGAGCCGGTGATGTTGGTCATCAATTCTTTTTCAACTTGAAAATAGTTTTTCTCGAAGCGGGTCGCCTCGGGTGCTTCTTTTTTCAGTTTGGCCGGGGCCTCGTCTTTGGCTTTGGTCGCGGCGGCTTCGAGTTCTTCCAGTTTGTCCATCGCAGCCAGTTCGGCTTTCTTTTCGTAATAACCAGAAAAGTACAAGGTACCAAAAGCGATACCCACCATCAAAACGATGGCCAAAACAACAATACCGAGAATCAACAAAATCGGTTTTTTCTTTTTCGGCTCTTCCGAGCCGGCTTCGGCTTCGGTTTCAGGTGCTGCGGTTGCCATGGAAATCTCCTATTTAACTCAATGTTCAGGCGTAACTGTCAAATTGTGAACGCTCGTCACGCCGATTTGCCTTATCTCCAGCAATTTTCAGGCCAGATTCATCTGACAGTTTCTCATGATTATCGTCAGCTTGCGTGAATTTTCCAGATTTCGCAGATTGACCCTGTGTGTTTTGACCTTGTGTCTGACCTTGGGCCACGGACACGTAGGCATTGCTCATGCCCAGATCGGCCAGGGCATCTTTCAGCCGTTGGCTGCCGTTTTGCAGCAGATCTTGGGTCAAGTGGGTGTCTGATTGAAAGTGGGCGCTCAGTTTGCCGTCACGCATTTCCAATTGCACATCGACCAAGCCCAAGCTGGCGGGCTTGAGTGCGAATTTCATTTTCCATTCGCCGGCATTGAGTTTTTCATGCATGCGAGCGGCCAATTCGGTGGTCAGTTTTTGGCTCAACTTTTCGTAGGTTTGCGCCATGTCAGGGGGCGTGGCGAAAGCGGGTGCGGGCGCGGCGTGGGCGTGTGCCGGTGCGGGTCGGTTCGCCAATGCGGGCAGCGGTGCCGCGCTCAGGTCCTTGCCGATGGCGGGCAAGCTGTCAAACGAAGACAACGCATCGAATTCATTTTTCAACGCTTCAATGTCTTCGGCGCGCAGTTGCGTGTCCATCATCGACAGCACGGCCAAGGTGCTGGCCGTGGCAGAAGCGCTGCTCGCCATGGTGGCCTGAGCGGTGCCGAGCTGAATTTGCAAGTTGTCCATTTTGCCCAGCAAGTCTTGTGCATCGGTTTGCATCACGGCCGCTGGGGTTTGCAGTGCTTGGAAGTCTGCGGTGCTGACCGGGCTGTCCAAGGCCACGGGCAAAGTGCCACCAGCCAGGGTGTGGTTGCCCAAAGCCGTTGCCAGTTGGTTCGCCACAGGCTTGGTCGCGTCGGTATTCAAGCCGAAGCCGGGCAAGCTGTTGATGCCCAGGATTTGTTGGGTGGAGGGGTTGCTGTTGGCCAATTTGGCGGCCGCGGCACTGGCCGCCGATTCACCAAACAAGGTTTTCACTTGGTTCGGGTCTAAGCCCATGGCCAGCGCGAAATCCGCCACGCTTTGTTCGCTGGCGGCGGTGTTGGCCGTGGTGATGATTTGCAATTTGTCGCTGACCGCGATGGTGGTGAGCGCTTCGTTTTGGGCGGCCAAGTTGTCAGCTTGCAGGGCATTGGCTTGCAGATCATCTGCCTTGTCCATGCTTTGGCTCAGTGCCGCTTCGGTTGTCTCAGTCAGGGCTTGCGCTGTCGCCAAGCCTTGGGTGTTTTCCTCGTTGGCAGTGGGCATGGCTGGGCTGGCGCTGTCTTCGTCTGCTGGGTCATGCCTGACTTGGCCGTCAGCGTGTTGCGCAGAGACCTTGTCATCACTGTCGGTACGCTCATTGCTTCTGTCTGCTTGCGCGGCTTTGGCAGACGCGTGGCGTTGCTGTTGGGCTTTTTGGGCGTTGGCCGCGGCGGTTTTGTCCTCGGACGAATGGTCCACAGGCCTGTCTTTGCTGGGCCTTGCCTCGTTTTTGGCAGGTGGCGGTGGCAACGACTTGTCTGAAGCGGCGAAATTTGGCCGCTGCGCCTGTTTGAACGATTGAACCTGGTTGTGCAAGAAGCTGGCGAAATCGGCGCCAGACAAAGCGCCTTGTTTCAGGCGCGCAGCCTCGTTCACAGAGACAGACGTCTCGGTGGCGGGGCTGCTCAGGTGGTTGGCCTGGGGTGTGTTCAATGCAGATAAGTTCATATCCGTTCAGTCTTTTTCTAAGAGATACCTTCGATAAAGCAAGAAACGTGACTGGAAATAGCTTGCCGCTGACAAACCAAACGACCGGTGCCTTGACAAGCCGCTTGCCTGCACTTGCCCATGGTTGGCACATCGATTGCTTGATCAACTTGATGGTTCTGAAAAAACCAGAAAAATTGAATTCTTAACGTTTCAAAAACAAGAGAAAAGCCACAATGAGCACTTTGAGCCTGTCAACGATTCGACAGAACTTGGCGAAGTTTGACTACACCGGACTGGGGATACCCGTCCTGGTGTTGTTGATCATGGCCATGTTGGTGCTGCCATTGCCGCCGCTTTTGTTGGACTTTTTGTTTACTTTCAACATTGTGGCGAGCCTGGTGATCATCATGATCTCCATCAGCACACGCAAACCTTTGGAGTTTTCATCCTTTCCCACGGTCTTGTTGTTTGCCACCATGTTGCGCTTGGCGCTGAACGTGGCCTCGACCCGCATCATTTTGGTGGAAGGCCATACCGGCCATGAAGCTGCCGGCAAAGTGGTGGCAGCCTTTGGCGAGTTCGTGATTGCAGGTAACTATGTGGTGGGTTTCATCATCTTTGCGATTTTGATGATCATCAACTTCATTGTGGTGACCAAAGGTGCGGGCCGCGTGTCTGAAGTGAACGCACGATTCACCTTGGACGCCATGCCTGGCAAACAAATGTCCATCGATGCCGACTTGAACGCCGGTGTGATCGACCAGGCCACCGCCAAAAAACGCCGCGAAGAGTTGGCCCAAGAGTCTGATTTCTTTGGTGCCATGGACGGTGCCTCTAAATTTGTCAGCGGTGACGCGATTGCTGGCTTGTTGATCCTGTTGATCAACTTGATCGGTGGCTTGGCCATTGGCGTGATCCAACACGGGCTGTCTGTCTCAGAAGCGGGCAAGATCTACACCTTGTTGACCATCGGTGATGGCTTGGTCGCGCAAATTCCTTCGTTGCTGTTGTCGTTGGCCACCGCCATCATCGTCACGCGTGTCACCACCACAGAATCGATTTCAGAACAAGCCGGTTCGCAATTGGCGAATCCAGCAGCGCTGTTCATTTCCTCCATCATTTTGGTCATTCTGGGACTGGTTCCCGGCATGCCGCATTTGATCTTCATCACCTTGGCGGTGGCCACCGCTGCCCTGGGATTGATGGTGGTCAAAAACGAGGTGGAAGAAGAAGCCACGCAAGAAGCCGTGGCGCAAGCCGCCGCGACGTCCGAAGCCACCAAAGATTTGGACTGGGACGATGTTGACCAAGTCGATTTGATCGGTTTGGAAATTGGCTATGGCCTGATTCCCTTGGTCAACCCGGAAACCGGCGGTGAATTGATGAGCCGCGTCAAAGGGGTTCGCAAAAAACTCTCGGCTGAACTCGGCTTTTTGGTGCAACCGGTTCGCATCCGTGACGACTTGAACATCGACCCCGACAGCTACCACATCGTGCTCAAAGGCGTGGTGCGTGGCAAAGGCGAAATCAAAGTGGGCCGCGAACTCGCGATCAACCCTGGACAGGTGTATGGCGAACTGCAAGGCACGCCGACCCGAGAGCCCGCGTTCGGACTCGAGGCCGTGTGGATCGAACCGTCACAACGCGATGTGGCCCGTACCTTGGGTTACACCGTGGTCGATGCCAGCACGGCGATTGCCACCCATTTGAACAAAGTACTGCGTGAAAACTCGGCTGATTTGCTGAGCCACGACGAAGTGCAACAGTTGTTGGACAAACTGTCCGCCAAGTCACCGAAGTTGGTGGAAGAACTCGTGCCGGGCAAACTCAGTTTGGGCGTGGTCACCCGCGTGCTGCAGCAGTTGCTGGGCGAGGGCGTTTCCATCCGCGACATGCGCTCGATTGTCGAAACATTGACCGAGGCAGCCGCGCGCAGCACCGATCCCGAACAACTGGCTGCGTCTGTGCGTCCCAAGTTGGGCCGCATGATCATGCAAGCGCTGGTGGATGAATCCAACAATTTGTCTGTGATGACCTTGGAACCCAGCTTGGAGCAATTGCTGCACAACGTGTTGCAGCAAAGCCAGCCCGGCCAACCCGTGGTGTTGGAACCGAATTTGGCGGAGAACCTGTTCAATTCATTGCGCCAAGGCGCGCATGCCATGGAAGAAGAAGGACACGCAGCGGTGTTGGTGGTGTCGCCACTGATTCGCGGCTGGTTGTCCAAAGCGGTGCGTTTTCGCGTGAACGATTTGACGGTGCTGTCTTACAGCGAAATTCCTGATGACCAGGCCGTCAAAGTGATTCACACCGTGAACGCCCTCAACAGAACTTGATTGACATAAACACACTGACCTGCGAGAAATACCATGGAACTCAAACGAATTCTGGCACGCGATACCCGGGCCGCCAATGAAAAAGCGGTGGCTTTGTATGGACCTGACGTGCTCGTCATCTCCAGCAGCAAAGTGCGTGGGCAAACCGAATTGATCGTGGCCGTCGATGTCGCCCCCTTGGACGCAGACACCGCAGTCGCAGAAGCCTTTGTGCCGACGGAGAAGTCTTACGTGTTGTCAGACCAACCGGCGCTCGACGCGTCACCCGCGAGTTTTGGCCAAGTGCTGGACGACACCATGGTTCGCCAAAAACGCCAAGGCAAACCTGCCAAAGCCGTGGCCACGGAAGGGTTTGTGCCTGCTTCCAATTTAAAAGCCAAAGCCGCTGAAGAAATGGTACCCACCCCCATCAAGGACGCGACCGCCACACCGGTTGCGGCCACCGCGCCCGCTGTGGCGGTTGACACAGTGGCCGCAGAAACATTGCTCGCTGCGCAAGAAGCGCGTGACAAACAACGCAGCCGCGAAATCGTCGACATGGTGCGCGAAGAATTGGCCGTGTTGCGAAAAGAATTCAAATTGAGCCAACAAATGGCTTGGCAAGGTGCAGGGCTTTCACGCAATTTGCACCCCTTGCGCAATGCCTTGCAAGAAGCGGCCATTCCGGTGGCATTGCGGGCTTTGCTGATCGACAGCATCCAAAGTTTTGAAGAGGTCGAGCCTGCGGTCGAAGAAATCCGTCGCCAGTTGTGCCACTCCATGCAACAAACCCATGTGGCCGTGGCGGATGCGGGCGTCCATGTGTTGGCCGGCCCGTCGGGTGCAGGCAAATCATTGATGGTGGCACGCATGGCGCAACAAGCCAGTGTCAGTTTGGGCAGCGAACAAGTCGCGGTCATCAGCTTCAGCGACCAACGCGCTGGCGCTTGGAACCAAACCCAATTGCTCAGCGCGCAGTCTGGTGTGGATTGTTTCCGCGCCACCAACATCACCATGTTGAAACTGCTTTTAGAAGAACACGGACAACGCAAGTGCATCGTGATTGACACACCGGGCGTGCAAATGGCCGAGCGTGTCGCTGAAATCGTGGGCATTGCGCCAAACGCACAATGCCATGTCGTGGTGCCTGCCGATGCGTCTCAATCCTTGTTGCGCCGTTTGCTGTCTACCCAAGACATTCAATGGCAAAGCCTGATGGTCAGCAAATTGGACGAAGCCACCCAGCCGTGGTCTTTGATTCAGGTGTTGACCGAAGGCCATGTGGGCGTGAGCAACGTCAGCCGCGGTGACCGCATGGGCGACTGGAGCCGTCAACTGCAGGTGGAAGAATTGGTCGGACTGGCGTTGACACAACTGTCTTCACACCAAGTCGACACCGCACAAGAAGACTTCCGCAGCACCATGGCGATGGCATCTGCCAGAATCAGCCGATTGGCGGCGCAGCACACAGGGGTATCGCATGAGCAAGCTTAAAACCACCGAAGTCATCGGCATTGCCAGTGGCAAAGGCGGCGTCGGCAAAACCACCGTGGCGATCAACCTCGCCGTGGCGTTGGCGCAGCGCGGCCACGATGTCATGCTGTTTGACGCAGACTTGGGCTTGGCCAACGCGCAAATTGCATTGGGCGCACGCGCCGAATACAACCTCAGCCATTTCTTGGCCGGGCAAAAAACGCTGGAAGAAATCACGCTCAAAACCCGCCAAGGCATTCAACTCATTCCCGGCGCGTCAGGCATGCAAGAGCTGGCTGCGCTCAGTCACATACAAGCTGCGAGCATCGTGCAAGCGTTCAGCAATTTGGGCAAAAGTGTTGACTACCTGATTGTTGACGTGGCCGCAGGCATTTCACCTTCCGTGCTGGCCTTTTTGTCAGCATGCCACCGCCGGTTTGTGGTGGTGCAAGACGATCCGTCTTCGATTGCAGACGCCTACGGCACCATCAAAGTGATGTCGCAAGAAATGCAATTGGATGAGATTTACCTGATACCGAATTTGGTGGACACCCAAACACAAGGTTGGAAGCTCTACCAGCGGTTGAACGATGTGTGCATGCGGTTCTTGAACGAATCCATCCACTACCTCACCGCCATCGAACGCGATGAAATGGTGTTGGCCGCCCTCAAAAAATACCAATCGGTCATGGAGTTGGCCCCCGGTACCGCCGCGGCCCGCGACTTTCGCAGACTGGCTGAGTTATGCACTCAGCTCAGGCCCATTGATCACCCGTCGGGTGGTTTGCAATTTTTCATGGAGCGCCTGCTGAAAAGCAGTGCGAATCAATGATGCGTACCTTGACCCCGATGCAGATGTACAGCCAGGCCAGACCGCAAGGCGAGGAACTGGTGCTCAACCACTTAGGCTTGGTCAAACGCGTGGCCTTGCACTTGAAAGCACGCGTTCCTGCTTACATGGAACTCGATGAACTGATCCAAGTCGGCATGATGGGCTTGTTAGAAGCTTCCCGGGTGTTTGACGCCAGCAAAGGCGTGGACTTTGAAAACTTTGCCCACAGCCGTGTGCGAGGCGCCATGCTCGACGAGGTCAGACGTTTGTCGTTCTTGCCGCGCTCGGCGGTGGCGTTCAACAAAACCCACAACGAAACCTTGCATGCGTTATCAGCTGAATTAGGTCGCGCACCGACGCAAGCTGAAATCGCCGAGTACATGGGCAAGGACTTGGAAGATTTCCAAAAAGAGCGTGGCAAGGCCCGTCGCTTTGAGACCTATTCGCTGGAAGTGGTCACGGAAGAAGTGATGAGCATTGCCGACGACGCGTCGCACCAGCCGGATGTGATGGTCGAAGAAGCCGAGTTCATGGAAGCCGTCACTGACGCGATTGCCCAATTGCCCGAGCGTGAGCAGTTGGTGATGCAACTCTATTACGTTGAAGAATTGAATTTGAAAGAAATCGGTGAAGTGCTCGAGGTCAGCGAATCCCGGGTCAGCCAGATTTTGTCTGCCGTGGTGAAAAAATTGCGCGGCACCTTGCAAGTCGATGGTGAATCCTCTGGTAAATCAGGCAGGAGGGCAGCATGAACAGCTTTTTCCAACTTTTCTTTGCCTGGGGCTTGTTGCTGGTCTTCATCTTGGTGCTCTACATCATTGACAAAGTCAATGTGATCTACCAAAGCTATGCCAAGCCTGACCTGCCGCAAACCTACAACGATGGTTTGTTTGGCGAGCTGTCGGGCAAAAGTTTGTGGGACGCCATGAGTGGCATTCCGGTGCCCGGTGTTGACGCCAAATTTGTCGGCACGCTCAAACCGCATTACGAACCCGTGCTGCGCCAGCACATCGAACAAGTGTTCATGGAAGGCTACAAGCACGGCAAGGCTGGCACGGCAGGTGTGCCGACCAACAACCGCATGATTCCCACGCCGCGTGGTTCGCTCGAGTCGTGGTTGCCCATGCACCACTTGGCCAGCATTTACCAAGCGGGGGTGGACTTTGCCAAAGGCAATCCTGACGATGTGTTGCGCATTCAGCAATCGCTGGACCAAGTCACCGCGATGATTTATGCCCGCATTGGGGTGGGCTTGAATGAAGCGTATTCAGCCACGTTGTTGATTCACCCAGAAGGTGAGGAGAACGAAGAGTTGCCTCCTGCGGAAGAAGCTTTTGTGGCGCCTCAGGCACCCACAGAGCCCGCCTTGACCCACGAGCCCACCGTGTTGCAACCCGATTTGTCCACCCTGCCAACAGCCCAGCCGGCTGAAGCGGTGGTCGTGCCCGCCGTGGTCACGCCTGTTTCTTCTGAGCAAGCAGAAGAAGCCAAACCCATTCCCGCTTGAGAGCCGCATGCAATTTCACAAAAACTCTCAAGTTAGGCCCCATGGCTCCGAATCATTCATTGTCAAAGATTGATTAACTGGAGCCAATGCAATGAGAGCCAATCACCGAGCCATCGAATCCTACGGACAAGTCAAGGTCAGTACCGGCGTGTCCAAGGCCAGCAGTGTTGAACTGATTCAAATGCTGTTTGACGGTCTGATTGAAAGCATGTCTGCCGCCAAAGGCCACATCCAGCACAACAACATCGCTGAGAAATCCAAAGCGATTGCCCGCGCCAGCCGCATCGTGCTGGGCCTGCAAGGTGCATTGGACTTCGAAAAAGGCGGCGAATTGGCCAAGAATTTGGATGAACTTTATAACTATGTGACACGCCGTTTGTTACACGTTAATGCTCGAAATGATTTGCAAGCCTTGGAAGAAATCTATGGCTTGATGCTTGAAATTCGCAGTGCATGGGAGTCCGTGCCTGAGTTGATCCCACGTTCGCAGCAAGCGAGCATGGCAGTGAATTGAAAACACGATGCATCGCGTTGGGTACTGTTTTTGGGGTACTCTCAGGGCATCGGATCTGAAGCAATGGGGTCGTTTGGCCCCGTTTGCTTTAACAGTGGAGTAAGAACATGGCAGCAGTAGGTCTGGTCGTATTGATGATCGCAGTGTTTGGCGTCTTTGTGGCGCACGGTGGCGATTTGACGCCGGTGATCAAGGCTGCGCCTTGGGAATTCGCGCAAATCTTCGGCGCGGCACTCGCCGCGGCCATGATTGGCAACAGCAAAGCAGGCGTCGGTGCAGGCTTCAGCGCCGTGGGCAAAGTGTTCAAAGGTCCCAAGTACCACAAGGAAGATTACCTCTCGGTGATCTTGGTGGTGTCGAAGATATTGAAAACGCTCAAAGCCGAAGGCGCGGTGGCTTTGGAGCCGCACATCGAGAACCCTGAGTCCAGCGCGATCTTTGCCGAGTACCCGCCTATTCTTCAAGACCATGCGTTGCTTGACATGATTTGCGACACCATCCGTTTGATGGTGGTGTCCTCTGGCAACTTGAGCCCGTATGCCGTGGAAGATGTGATGACCGCATCCATCAAGAACCACCACCACCACGAAATGATGAACCAAGCCTTCTGGGCCGGCATGGAAGGCGCGTTGCCTGCGCTGGGCATTGTGGCTTGCGTGTTGGGTGTGGTGAAAACCATGGGCGCGATTGACCAACCGCCGCCTGTGCTGGGTGCCTTGATTGGTTCAGCGCTGGTGGGTACGTTCATGGGCGTGTTGTTGGCTTACGGTGTGGCGGGTCCTTTTGCCATTCGCATTGGCCAAGTGATTGAAGAAGACACCGAAATTTTGAAATGCGTGCAACAACTCATTGTGGCCAACTTGCACGGTCACCCCATGCCGTTGGTCATTGAGGCCGCCAGGTCGGTGATCAACCACCATAACAAGCCCTCGTTTGGCGAAATTTTTGACGGCATGCGAGGCAAATAAAGATGGCCGACGAGCAAGCTCAACCGGTGGCGGAGGTCGATCCCGACGCACCGCCGACGGACACGCCTCCCGAAGCGCCGGCTGCGGCACCGGAGGCGTCAGAAGCGCTGGCGCCCGTCATCATCATCAAAAAAATGCCCGACGGGCACGGCGGCGCCCACGGTGGTGCTTGGAAGATTGCGCTGGCCGACATGATGACCGCCATGATGGCGTTCTTCTTGTTGATGTGGTTGTTGGGTGCGTCCAATGCCGACCAACGCAAAAGCATTGCCGACTATTTCAAACCCACCTCACACAGCTTGACCCCGGTGGGACAGCTGGCTGGCTCTAATGGTGTGTTGGGTGGTCGCTCGATCATCGACCCGGATGCGTTTCCTTACGCGATGCGCCAAACCGGTTTGCTCGAACGACTGACCCCCAGGTCTGAGGGCGGCCCCAATCCTGAGACCGACCCCGGCCCTGAAAACGAAAACGAAGCCAAAGACCCGAGCTCGGGCAAGAGCGAAGGGGGCAATGACCCTGACAAGCTGACCCAGGCGCAGAAAAAGGAAATTGCCGAGCAGCAGGACAAGGAAAACTTCGAGAAGCTTGAAAAAGACATCAAAGAGAAACTTGCCGAGAACAAAAAATTCGAGCAGATCAAAGACCAGGTGTCCATCTCTCGCGACAAAGAAGGTTTGCGCATTGAAATCATCGACAAGGCCGATTTCGCCATGTTCCCAAGCGGTGGCGTTGGCATGCAAGGCAAGGCGGCTGCGTTGATCAGTGAAGTGGCCGCATCATTGGCTGACATGCCCAACAAAGTCGCCATCCGTGGCCACACCGATGCGGTGCCTTTCCAAAACCCAGATGGCAAAAACAACTGGACTTTGTCCGCGGAACGCGCAGAGGTCACGCGACAGCTGTTGCAGAAAAAAGGCATCAAGGAAGACCGCTTCACCCGCATCGAAGGTGTGGCTGACACCGATCCTTTCAATCCCAACGACAAGTTCGATCCGCGCAACCGCCGCATGAGCATCACGGTGCTCAACCAGGATCCGAAATAAGTTTGATCAATCAGGGGCAGCGCCAGCGTTGACCCCGTTTCACTGGGCCATCCAAACAGTCAGGCCGTGCGCAGTTCGTATTTGTTGATTTTTTCAATCAACGTGGTGCGCTGCAAGTTGAGCAATTTCGCGGTTCGCGACACATTGCCTTGCGAGCGTTCCAGCGCCTGCTCGATGATGTTGCGCTCAATTTCAGCCAAGCGGTCTTTCAGCGACAAGCCCTCGGGCGGCAAATGCGGCATGCCTTGTGCCAGCATGATGATGCTTTCAATTTCGTTGTCTTGGGGTTCGGGTTGGTCCACCATGTCGTGTGTGGATCCAGCCGCTTGCATTTCTGCCAACACCTCGGGCGGCATGTTCATTTCTTGCATGGCTGCGGGGCCACTGCGCGCCAACAACTCGGCTTGGATCGGCACCAAGGCTTTGGGCAACAGGTTGGAGGGAATGGCACGCAAGTCCAATTCCTGTCCCGCGTACAGCGTGCTGAAGCGGTCGATCAAATTGCACAACTCACGCACATTGCCCGGCCAGGGATAGTCCACCAAGGCTTGCAAAAATTCACTGGAAAAACGCACCGCTTGCGTGTGCCCGAGTTTGTAATGCGTGGCATAAAAACGCAGCAGCTCGGGAATGTCTTCCTTGCGTTCGCGCAAGGGCGGCGTGACCACGGGCAATACATTAAGCCGATAGTACAAATCTTCGCGGAAGCGGCCTGCTTGTATTTCTGCTTCGAGGTCGCGGTGTGTGGCGGCAATGACACGAACATCGATGGAAACTTGGCGGGTGGCACCGACCGGGTCGATCAAGCGCTCTTGCAACACGCGCAGCAACTTGACCTGCATGTCCAGCGACATGTCACCGATTTCATCCAAAAAGATGGTGCCGCCATGGGCCAATTCAAAGCGCCCGATGCGGTCAGCCACCGCACCCGTGAACGATCCTTTGCGGTGACCAAAGAGTTCACTTTCGAGTAATTCTTTGGGAATGGCTGAACAGTTAATGGGTACAAAAGCACCACCAACGCGGTCGGATTGCTCATGCAAAGAACGGGCTAACAGCTCTTTGCCCGTACCGCTTTCACCGGTGATCAACACGGTGGCGTTGGAGTTGGCGATGGTGGAAACCAAACGGCGCAAGGCTTGCGCAATGGGGCTGGTACCAATGAAAAATGATTGCGACTTCATGCGTTGTCGATTGTCGCTGATGCCATGCTGCTGGCAAGTCGCCAAAAGTATTCGGCCTTCAAAGGATTTGTTTTTTAAAGAAGATCACCAAGCGGTCGATTCCTAGCCTGTACCCCATGAATCAATGGTGCCTGGATGAGCCGGTCACCGATTGCTTCACACAGAGAGGAAATCACCATGTTTTACCGTTTGACCTTGACCTTGGTTGCAATGGCTTCATTGACAGCTTGCGAATCGATTCGGCCTTACGCGTCAGCACCCGCGCCTGTGGTGACCGTGGCCACGCCCGCACCTGCGGCCGCACCCAAAACCATGCAAGCCGCTGCTGAGCCTTCGCCTGCATCGATGATCACACCGATGCTCGAGCGCAAGGAAACCATGGTGGCCACCGGTTATGCGGTGATCAGCATTCAAAACCACAAGAACCCTGCACAGCAACGCTTGCTCGCCATTCGCGCCTCCAAGCTCGATGCCTACCGCGCCTTGACCGAGCAGGTGTATGGCCAACAGTTGGACGCAACCACGACCGTGGCTGACATGACCGTGTTGAACGACACGTTTCGCACACGTGTCGAAGGTGTGATTTACGGTGCCACGCTGGTGAGCATCACACCCGTGGGTGACGACACCTACGAAACCACCTTGTCACTGGACCGCAATGCAGTGCAAGACTTGCGCATGCTGTATTTGACGCAAGTGGCTTCACGCACGAACCGTTGATTCAACGCCAAAGAAAACGGTGATGGCCATGCGTTCATTCATGCGATGTCTGGGTTGGGTGTGCTGGGGTTTGGCCATGCCTGCCTTGGCCAACCCATTGAGCCCGGAGGAGCGTTTGGACGCGATCCGTCAAGCATTGGTCAAGCGCGCCATGGAGGGCCCCACAGAGGTCCGCGCGAGTGCCTTCATTGATGGCAACGGTGTGCTCAGAGAAGCCAGCAGTTTCGTCACTGGCATGGAAGTGCGTGGCGTGCGTGTGATGGCTTATGGCCGTGACATGGACCAGCAAGCCGCAGCCAACATCGTGTCCGAGAGCAGCAAGCCGATTTCCCCCAATGGCTGCAAACCATCGAAGTCGCCGGTCTGGCACCAAATGACCTGGGAGTCGGTGAGTGTGCCCATGCCCGTTGCCTACCAGTACGAAGCGCAGCAAATTGAATTTCAGTGGAAAAAAATGGCCTGGGTGGCGGGTCAACAATCGGGCGTGTGGCGGTTGAATGAACGCAAATACGTGAGCGACACCTACGAACGTTTGTTGGTCGGTCAAGGTGAACAACATGTGCCTTGGGTGCTCAAGGTCAGTGTCACGCCAGCCCGTGACAGCTCATCGGTCACTCACACCTTCGACATGCGCTGGGAACTGGTGTCGCGCTTGCAAGGCATGACCTTGTACCAAGCAGAACAAAAAATCAGCATCACGCAACCCGCATTGGTGTCTGCCACCAGCCGCCCGTTAGAGGCCGAGGTGCTGACACAAATTCAATCTGCATTGCATACCATGTCGCAAGGCATGGACCGGGTGCTGTCATGCCGCGTGCCGCAGTTTGAGGTGTTGAAAATCCGCCAAGACAGCGTGCGCATTGCCGGTGGCAGCGGCAGCGGCTTGAAAGTGGGCGCCAGCGTGGTGTTGACCGACAAAGACCAGTTGCCCTCCAGAGCCTTAGAACCCAAAGCGTTTGACAGCTTGGCCATGGGCGAGGTGGTGTCCGTCAGTGAATTCGCAGCCGAAGTGAAACTGAAAACTTCGGCCAAAATAAACAACCCGTCCCAATGGATGGCTGTCCCTTACATGCCTTGAATGGATCCAGGAGTTTTTCATGTTGTTGTCTAAACGCTCGCAGTTCATGGCTTTGATCTTGGTCGCCATCCATGGATGGGCGACAGCCAATGAATCCAACAAGCAACCCCCGTTGGAATTGCCCAAGGCTTTGCTCGATGGCGAACCTGTGGCGGCGGTTGAAAAAGCCAAACCCGATGCGGTCAAAAAAGGCGCTCCCCAGTCCGAGGCCGTGAGCAGCCGCGAGGTCAAGTCAGTGACTTTGCCGCCAGCCAAATCGGACGCCCCGCAGGCAGCGGCGGCACCCAAAGCAGCCCCTAAAGCCGCGGCCCCCAAGCGTGACCTCGGTGGCTTGCCAGAAATGGCCAACTACACCACGCAAAAAGGCGACACGGCTGACAAAATTTTGCAAAAGTTTTACCCCGCCTCGCCGTTGCGCCCAGAAGTGTTGAAAGAGGCCTTGGTGCAAAACAACCCCAAAGCGTTTCCCAAAGGCACGGCCAAATCTTTGGTCATTGGCTCGAACGTGTCCTTGCCTGATCCGTTGGAATTGAGCAGAAAACTGTTGCTGCCCGTCGTGGCAGCTGCGGCTGTCAAAAGCGAGCCCATGGTGACTGCCGCGCCGACAGCAGTCAATGCGGCCCCTGTGGGTACCCCTGCCAACCCCGTGGGTGGCGGCGGTGCAGCCTCCCACAGCGCGGGCCACAATATGGCTTTGCAACAAGACCCCAAACGCCATTGGGTGCGTTACCCCTGACACCCCGCCGACACTGGTCGGCATGCAAGGACATGCACTATGCTCGGCCCCGACATCGTCTCAGCCAGTGCCCGCGTACCGCTGGTGCAAATGGATGCACGAAGCCTGTGGGTTCAAACGCCGGTGGCTCAGCAACTGGGTTTGCGCGATGGGCAAATCATCCAAGCCGTGGCCGAGGTGCGCGATCAGCGCGTGCGTTTGTGGCTGAAAGATTTTTTCTTTGAACTCCCCAATGGCTGGGTGCTCAAAGACGGCGACAAACCTTTTTTACGGGTCAGTCAAAACGCAGGCACTTGGGGTTTTTTGATCCAGTCGTATCCCAGCGGCCAAACCTCTACCGCCACCCCAGCCTCCGCTGCGTTCGGGTTGAACGCCCCCGCAGCCATGCACCCCGGGGCTTCATTGCCCAGCACCAACCTGGGTTTGCTGTTGACCCAACCCGCCGGGTTTGAGAGTTTCACCCGCATGTTGGCTGGCTTGGGCATGCGCAGTTTGAGCGGACAGGGCGAGTTCTCCGACATGGTCAAGCGCTTGTTGCAGCAACGCAGTTCGCTGGCGCAAATGAACCCGATCACGCTCAAACGCTTGGTGTCAGGCCAAGCACGCAGCGCCGAAAGCTTGCTGGCGCAAGGCGTGAGCGCGGACGATGACCCGAAAACCATCATCAAACAAATGCTGGCTTTTTTGCAAAAGGAAACGCTGCAGGGATTGGGCAGAAAAGAAGTCAGCGAGTTGGAGCAAGCGGTGCGCGAGCTCGAATCTGCACAGGTGCAGGCGGCGCAAAAATGGCTCAGTGGTGAGTTGTCTTTGCACGTGGTGTTGCCGTTTGTCGACCACGAGCCGGTGGATTTGCATTTTCAAAAACCTGCGCGCAAACCCAACCAAGAAGAGCCGCCTTTGACCGTGGACATCCATTCACGCAGCCGCATGCTGGGTGAGGTGTGGCTCAACACCACCATCTCGCAAGGCACAGGTGTCGATTTGGTGATGTGGGCCTTGCGCAGCGATGTGGCCGGTTTGGCCAAACAGCGCGCCACCGAACTCGGTTTGGAATTGGGCGCTGCGGGTTTGAACTTGCAGTCGTTTCAAATTTTCAATGCCGCGCGGCCTTTGGTACGCACCACCGAAGCCGCGGGCAGCCGTGGCTCTGTGATTGACACCCAGGCCTGAGGACAACGCCACCATGAAAACACCTTTTGAAGCCATTGCGCTCGAATACGGGCAGCGAAAAACGCCGCGCGTCGTGGCCAAAGGGCAGGCTGATTTGGCGCACCGCATCATTGAAGAAGCCAAGCGACAAGGCATTTATGTGGCCGAGGACCCGCAACTGCTGGCTTTGCTCAGCAAGTTGGAGGTGGGCGAGGAAATCACGCAAGACATGTACACCGCGGTGGCGGTGATTTTGTCTTGGGTCTATTGGCTCAAGGGCATGCAACCCGGGGATGAGCAAATGCCGCCACCCGACAAGGGCGCAGCGTCAAACTTCGGTAAAGCCCCGTAAGCGGCGTATGCGTTTGATTTGGCCCAGGCGGTCGTAAACCTCGACCGAACTGGTGGCCTCGTTGACATTCAGGCTCTCGAGTGCGCCACGGATGGCATCGAGTTTGCGCATGATCAAGATTTCATTGCGGCGGTGCATGTCGCGGCACGCCAGCATGCGGGTGCGAAAGTCGTTCCAGTGCGTACCCAGTTTGTCTGCATCGTTTAATTGCGTCACGCCGGTGATGCGCGTGAGTTCAGACAGCAAATGGTTTTTGCCGCTGAGCAGTACCTCAAATTGATCCAAGTCTTGGGCTTTGAGCGCCTCAAATTCTTGCTCGAGCAATTCAGCCAGCTGATCTACCAGCGCATCAGCCTCTTGCAATGCATGGGCTTCGTCATTGGCAATGGTGTCGGTCATGGTCAGCTTTTCAACCTTGGATCAATTTTTCGAGGGAGACAAAGTTTTCGGCGATGCGACGCGGATTGACAGGGTAGTTGCCTTGCTGCAAGGCAGCTTTGATGGCGTCCACTTTGGCACGGTCGAAGTCAGGCTGAGCATCGATGCGTTCTTTGACGTTGCTGAGGTTCACTGAATCGCTTTCTTTCGTCCGCGCGGGCGCTTTGGTTTCAGGGGCGTTGTCGGTTTTGGCAGGGGCATTTTTTCTGTCCAGCTTGTCCAATGTGGTCCGCGAAGCGGCATTGGAGCTGGAAATCCTGCTCTGGTTGAGAGAAATGGGATCAGACATGTGGCTTCCTTGTTATCAAAGGTGGGTACAAAACTTATGACTCGACATCGTTGGTATCGACCCGAGATGTTTGTTCTTGAGTCTTTTTTGAAAAATACTTTTCATGGGCTGAAAAAGAAACATTTGGTACTCTTTCAAAGACCGCGAGCCATGTTGACGCCTGTGACCACTGCCGTCAATGATCGGCCCGAATCGGGGTTTTTCAAGCGAATTTGCTCGCCCAGCAAACCATCTTGTTGGGCTTCGGCTTTGACCGTGATCAAAAAACCTTTGCCTTCGCCGCCCACCGCCACGGTGACTTGTTGCCCGCGACGCACCAAGGCAGCAGGTTTCAAGTCTTGCATTTTGACAGGGGTGTTGGCGGGCAGGTCCCGCAACAACTCGGTGTTGACCAACTCACGTTCGTCGCTGACAAAACGGGTTTCATGGGCCGGCACCGTGATTTCAGCGGTTTTGAACATGCCTGGTTGAACCGATGTGCCGCGTTTGATCGATTGGGTAGACACCCAAACCTGTCTGCTGACCGCATTCGTCTGAGTGACGGTGGCGAGTTGCGCACCAAGCCCTGTTTTGACCTGCACCATGACGAAATGCTGCCAAACCGGTTGGGCACAACGGGCGCGCACGCTTTGTTTGTTGCCATAGGGTTGGTCAAACACGATGTCTTGTTCGCACAGATTGATCTTGATGCGGCTGTCCATGGGTTGGATCGTGACCAAAGGCGCTTCGAGCTTGTAGGTGTCCATGACAAATTGTTTGGCACCTTGTTCCACGGCGGCCCAACCTGGGCTGGCGGGTGGCACGCTTTGCGCGTCGGCTTGGAGCCAGACCGTGCCAAGCAAGGCCGTGGCACAACCCAAGGCGATCAGACCGGTTGGTTTACCTGTTTGAGATGTTCGGCACAGCATTTGCAAGATGGTCTCCAAGAGTGTGAAAGTTTTGACGTTTTTGGCGTCAGCTCCATACCCGATGCAATTTCGATGCCAACCATTTTTTCAACTTGCTGAGCGCCAAATGAACTTCAATATTGATTCCAAAGCCCTCGTCAAAACTAATTTTTCAACACCTAATACGTCATCTTTGACAGCCAAGCAAACGGTGGAGGCGAACATTGCGCGCATCGGCTTTGCCCAAACCTTGGCCCAATTGCAAACCCGTCAAACTGTCAATTCCTCGACGATTCTCAATCCGCAGGTGCCCAGCGTCGCCGTCAAAGAGGGCGACACCTTGACCGGCATCGTGAAAAACCAAATGCAGGCGTTGGGCAAACCCGTGTCCCACAACGAGGCGGCTCGGTTGGCACAAGACATCGCCCGCGCCAACGGGCTGTCCAACCCAGACCGGATTTTTCCTGGCCAACGCTTGAACTTGGCGGCTTTGCGGCCTGACACGCTGACCACCCAGGCCAAACTGGCCAATGCCCAAACCGCTTTGACCATGAACGCGGCCGCGCAGCCCAAGGCCTTGTCCGTGATGCGCCAAGCGCCAAACCACCTGAGCGCAGACCATCCTGTTTTGCAAAAAACCCTGGAACGTGCCGTGGCCAAAGGCTTTATTCCTGCCGAGGACCGGCACAAGGTGTTCGACAAAATCGTCAACATGTCGCGTACTTACCAGTTCGCCCCGGACGACTTTGCCCGATTGACCTTGATGGAGAGCGATGGGATGAACCCCAAAGCCACCAACAACCGTTGCCACGGCATCATCCAGTTTTGCGATGGACCCGACCGGGGTGCGGCCAGCGCGGGTTTTGGCAGCAACCCCAAAGCCATCTTGGGCCACAGCGTGCTCGAACAGTTAGACATGGTGTCCAAGTATTTCGATGAAACCGGTTTGCGCAACGGCGGCCCGACCAGCCTGGATGATTTGTACCTGACCGTGCTGACACCCGCAGCGCGCCGCGAAAAAGCCCCCGACGCCCGTTTGAACATCGCGGGCACGCAAGCCCAGCATTTGTATGTGAACCGCGACAAGACCGCGCCCATCACCCGCAACTCGATCATGCAAGGCCTGTATCAAAACGCGCTGGAACGGTTGGGCAAGCACGATTCATCCATGTTGGCGCAAAACACAGCGTCGGCGGCGAATGGTTTGACCACACCGGGTAACGCGCTCAGCAGAGCACAGGCTTTGCGCATGGGTGCTTACTTGAACCCGGATTACGTTCGCTGAGCCGCACAACCGAGCGGCAAGCCATTGCCGAGACCGAGCGCCTGCGGAGAAGTCTTGCCGCACCCAGCCATCCACCTGCTCACAAAGCCTGAGACAGTTTGGGTGGCACACAAATTGCACATATCGACCGGAGGCGTCTCAACTTGAGCGTCAAGTGTCGTGAAAACGGCGGTCACAACCACCAGGGAGATGTGTGATGAACTTATTTAACGGAGCACTCGGCATCCACGAGCGTGCGCTCGGGGTGCGCAGCCAGCGCCTGGAAGTGTTGTCACGCAATATCGCCAACGCCGACACCCCTAATTACAAAGC